>JBHENR010000001.1:0-13514 GCA_046262555.1 Gemmatimonadota bacterium
CCGCGGGCGCGCCTGCTGGTCACCGCGCTGGACGCACGGGTCGATCTCGAGACCCGCCACGAGCTCGTGGTGGAGGGGCTGCAGGCGATTCATGTCCGCTCGCTGGGGGCGGCGCGCGGGGCGCTGGCGGAGGCCGCCGCCGCCGGGGCGCTGCGCGAGATCGACCGCCTCTGGGCGATCAACGCGATCGTCGCCGAGCTCGATCCCGCCTGGATCAGTCGGCTCGAGGCGGATCCGGCCATCGCCGAGATCGTCCTCGACCGGCGGCTGACGCTGGGCCGGTCGGACCCCCTCCGGGCGAGCCGCATTCGGCCCGGGGCGGCAGTGGATCCGGTGGCCGAGCTGACCCGCATCCGGGTGCCCCAGGTCTGGGCCCAGGGGATCACGGGAATCGGCGCGCTGGTCGCCAACGTCGATGCCGGGGTCAACGGCGAGGACGACGACTTCGGCAACCGCTGGCGGGGCCGCTTCACCGGCAGCGAATCCGCCTGGTATGCCCCGATTCCACTGACGGTTTTCCCCGAAGAAGACGATTCCTTCGGTCCCTCGGGCCACGGCACCGCCACGATGGGGATCATGGCTGGCGGGGAGGCGACGTTCGGCGTCGCCTTCGACGCGACCTGGATGGCGGGCGACGCGTTCGAGGACGGCGAGGGGTTTGTCTCCAACGTGCTCAAGATCTTCCAGTGGCTGATGGATCCCGACGGCGACCCCGCGTCGCGGGCCGATGTGCCGGACGTGGTCAACAATTCCTACGGCCTCGAGGATCTCAATAACGACGGGCTGGTGCGGTGCGACCGGATCTTCAACGATGCCATCGACGCGCTCGAAGCGGCCGGGGCGATCGTCGTCTGGTCGGCCGGCAATCTCGGCGACTCGGGCGTGACCTCGCCCGCCAATCGAGGCGATTCGCCGCTCAACGCCTTCTCCGTCGGCGGCGTGGACGACAACGACGAGCGGACCTCCAGCAGCGGTCGCGGGCCCTCCACCTGCGGCGGCGCCAACGCGATTAAGCCCGAGGTCGTCGCCCCCAGCACCAGCGTCACCAGCCGCAGCCGGCAGAACCGCACCGTCAGCTTCTTCAGCGGGACCTCGTTTTCCACCCCTATGGTGAGTGGGATCTTCGCCCTCATGCGGTCGAAGAACCCCACCATCACGCCCGAGGCCGCCAAGCAGATCGTCCTCGAGACGGCCCGCGACCTGGGCGCCTCCGGCGACGATAGCGACACCGGGCGCGGCCTAGTGGATGCCGCGGCGGCACTGGCGCGGGTCAATCGGCCGGCGCAGCCGCTGGCCCGGCTGACCGGTTTCCGCCACCCCTCCGCCTCCGTCAAGATCAGTCACGTCCCCGCCGGGCTGGCGCTTGCCGGGGTCGAGGAGGCACTCCTTCTGCGGCCCGGGGCCTCGGCCAGCCTCGTGCCGCACCTGACCAATCACGGCCCCGCGCTCCCCGCCACTACCGCGACGTTGACCAGCCCCACGCCAGGCGTGACGGTGACGCGCGCCTCGGTGGCGCTGGCGCCGGCCGCCACCGGGGTGGCCTTCAGCAGCGTGGGAGGAGCCTCGTTTGGCGTGGAGGTGAGCGGGGCGGTGCTTCCCGGGTCTGACATCGTCCTCCTTGTCACCGTGCAGGGCGCGCCGGTCGGCCCGTTCCGCGTGGTACTGAAGGCGGGCGTGCCCGTCGCGGGGACGTTCGCCACGCATACCCGGGGGCGGGTGCGTCTGTCGGTGACGAATTTCGGGGCGCTGGGCTACTACACCGGATTCCACGACGGGGATTTCGAGCTGCGTGGGGAGGGGTTCCGCTTTCCGGCCGACGGGCCCAACTGGCTGTTCCACGCCGGGTTCGTCGCCGCCACCGGCCCCACCCGAGTCTCAGACGCGCTGCCCTACGGCGAGGACACCCAGAACGCGACCGACTGGATTCCGCTGGCGGGATTTCCCATCGTGATGGACGAAGCGGCCGGGGGCCAGCGAATCAGCGCCGGCTATGACGACCGCCGCGCCACCCAGCCCCTCGACCTGCGCGTCCGGCAGGAATCGTTCGCCTTCAGCGCCAGCGGCGAGGACGCGTTCGTCATCGTGCAGTACATCCTGACCAATGCCGGCACCTCGACGCTGGCCGGTGTCCGCACCGGCTTTTTCGCCGACTGGGATCTGCCGGACTCGAGCGACGAGCCGCGGGAGACCGCGGGCTTCGATCCCGGCCGCCGGCTGGGCTTCGTCGAGGGCACACGCGCGGGCCAGCCGGCGCTGGGCGTGGTCGCCCTGGATGACGTCCCGATCGCCCGGGTGTCGTACGCCGTGCTCGAGCGCGACGAGATCATCGCCAGTACGGTGGGCAATCCGACCGGCGTGCGGACCCCGGTTCCGGCCGCGGCGCCCGGGCACTTCGAGGGGGAGTTCTCCGACGCCGAGAAATGGAACGCGCTCAGCAGCGGCCAGACCGACACGTCGGTGACCACGCCGGAGGACCTGTGGCAGCTGATCGGTATAGGACCGCTGACCCTCGCGGCGGGAGCGACCGATACGGTCGCCTTTGCGCTGGTCGCGGGGACGTCACGCGCGGCGCTCCAGACCGCCGCGGAGACCGCCCGAGCCGTCTACTTCCAGCGCATCCTCGGCCTCGAGCCGCCGCCGCCCCCGCCGCCGGTCGAAGCCACCGAGCTGCGGCAGAACTATCCCAATCCCTTCCGGTTCGGCTCGCCGACGACGATCGAGTTCGGCATTCCGGAGGGGACGACCGGGGCGCTTGATCTGGCGGTGTACGATCTGCTGGGCCGCCGCGTCCGGACGCTGGCGGACCGATCGGCGGTGGCGGGCGAACAGGCGGTGACGTGGGACGGGCGGGACGATACCGGCCAGGACGCACCCCCCGGCGTCTACGTCATCCGGCTCGTGGTGGGCGGTGTGGAGCTCGCCGTCCGCGCCCTGCTGGTGCCCTGAGCAGCGCGTGGCCGACACGATTCGACTGACGGGGCTGCAGTTCTTCACCGTGATCGGGGATCTTCCGCACGAGCGGACGCAACCCCAGCCGCTCGAGGTGGACATCGACGTGACGACCGACACCCGGGCCGCTGCGGCAGCGGACGCGCTCGATGCCGGACTCGACTATCGCGCCCTGTACCGGGCGGTGGCGGCGGTCGCGGAGACGCCCGGCGAACCGCCCCGGCTGCTGGAGACGTTCGGCGAGCGGATTGCCACCGGCCTGCTCGCCCTGCGCGGGGTCGACCGGGTGCGGGTGCGGTGCCGGAAGCCGTGGGCGGCGCTGCCGGGTCCGGTCGAACGGGTCGAGATCGAGATCGAGCGGCCGTGAGCGGGCGCGCGTTCCTCAGCCTGGGCGCCAATCTCGGGGATCGGCGGGCCGCGCTGGGCGCCGCGCGGGCGGCCCTCATCGACACGCCGGGCGTGCGCCTCGCGGCCTGCTCGGCGGTGATCGAAACCGCACCGGTGGATGTGCTCGAGCAGCCGCCGTTTCTCAATCAAGTGCTGGCGGTGGATACCACGCTCACCCCGCGCGCCCTGCTGGAGGCCTGCCTCGGCATCGAACGCCAACTTGGCCGTGATCGGACGGCCGGTCCGCCGCACGGGCCGCGCACGCTGGACGTAGACCTTCTCCTCTTCGAGGGCCGCACGCTGGACGAACCCGGGTTGACGCTGCCCCATCCGCGGCTCGCCGCTCGGCCGTTCTTCCTGGCGCTCTGTGACGCGGCGGGAGCGCCGCCGGCCTGGATTCCCCAGCCCGCCTTCGCCTCATGACCGAGACGATCCGCACGCTGCGGAAGATGAAGGAGGCGGGGCGGAAGATCGTGTTCCTCACCGCCTATGACTGGCTCCTCGCCCGCTACGTAAGCGCCGCGGGCGTGGATGGCGTGCTGGTGGGAGACTCCCTCGGCCAGGTCTTTGCCGGCCATTCGACCACGCTGCCCGTCACGCTCGATGACATGATCTACCACGCCCGCGCGGTGCGCCGGGGGGCGCCGGAGACGCTGCTCGTCGTCGACCTGCCGTTTCTCACGTTTCAGATCTCGCCCGAGGAAACGCTGCGCAACGCCGGCCGGGTGATGAAGGAAACCAACGCCCAGGCGGTCAAGCTCGAGGGGGGGGAAGCCCTCGCCGAGAGCGTGTCCCGCTGCGTCAGCGCGGGAATTCCCGTGATGGGGCACCTCGGGCTGACGCCGCAGTCGGTCCATGCCTTTGGCGGGTATGGCCTGCAGGCGGCCGATCCGGCGGCGGCCGACCGGCTGCGCTCCGACGCGCGCGCGCTGGTTGACGCGGGCTGCTTCGCCTTGGTGCTCGAGAAAATTCCCCGTTCCCTGGCCCAGGCGGTCACCGCGGACGTGCCGATCCCCACCATCGGGATCGGGGCCGGGCCCGACACGGACGGCCAGGTCCTCGTCACCCCCGATCTGCTGGGCCTGGTGCCGAATTTCCGGCCGCGCTTCGTCCGCCGCTACGCCGAGCTGGGGGAGGCGATGACGGACGCGCTGGCCCGCTTTACCGACGATGTCCGCGGCGGGCGCTTTCCCGGCGACGCGGAATCGTACTCGTGAGCTTGCCACTCCGGTTGCCGACTGGGCTGGCCGTCGAGACCACCATCGCCGGATGCCGCGCGGTGCGGGCCGCGGCGCGCGCGTCGGGCCAGCGCATCGCCCTCGTCCCGACGATGGGCGCCCTGCACGCGGGGCATGCGGCGCTCATCGATCGAGCGCGCGCGCTCGCCGATTGGACCGTCGTCTCGGTGTTCGTCAACCCGACCCAGTTCGGCCCCGGAGAGGATCTCGCGGGGTATCCCCGCGACCTCGAGGGCGATGGCGCGCTGGCGGCGGCGCACGGCGCGGACCTGCTGTTCGCCCCCTCGGCGCGGGAGATGTATCCCAGTCCGCCGCTGACCCGGGTCACGATGCGTGGGGTGACCGACCGGTTCGAGGGGGAAGCGCGTCCCGGCCACTTCGACGGCGTGCTGACGGTGGTGGCAAAGCTGTTGCATATCGTGCAGCCGGACGTCGCCGTCTTCGGCCAGAAGGACGCCCAGCAGGCGGCCGCGGTCCGGCTGCTGCTCGGCGCGCTCGATTTTCCGGTCGTCCTCGAGGTCGCGCCGACGGTGCGCGAGGCCGATGGCCTGGCCTGCTCGAGCCGGAACGCCTATCTGACCGCGGCGGAACGGCCGCAGGCGGCCGGCCTCTACCGCGCGCTCGCGCGAGCGGCCGAACTGGCGGCGAGCGGGGAAGTCGATCCCGCCGAGCTGGTCCAGGCGATGCGATCCACCCTCGCCGCTTCGCCCGCGCTCGAGGTCGAGTATGCGGCCGTGGTGAACGGCGTCACCTTCGAGCCGCTGACCGCCCTCGACCCCGGCGCCCTCGCCATCGTGGCCGCCCGCATCGGCCGCACGCGCCTGATCGACAATCTGCCGCTTACGCCCCATGGCGGCTGACCTGAAGCCGACGCTCGCCGCGGTCATCCTCGCCGCCGGGCAGGGCACGCGGATGCACTCGGCGCTGGTCAAGGTGCTCCACCCCCTCGCCGGCCGGCAGATGATCCGCCACGTCATCGGCGCGGTACACGGCATGGGTGCCGACCGGATTATCTGCGTGATCGGTTTTCAGGCGGATCGCGTGCAGGATGCTCTCTCCGCCGTACCCGGAATCGAATTCGCGCTGCAGACCGAACAGCTGGGTACCGGCCACGCGCTGCAGTGCGCGGCGCCCCAACTGACGGATTTCGCGGGCGCCGTCCTGGTCTGCTGCGGAGATACGCCGCTCTTGACGACGACCACGCTCCAGGCGCTGGTCGGGGCGCACCGCGCCCACGGCGGCCCCGCCACGCTCCTGACGGCCGCGCTCGACGAGCCGGCCGGCTATGGTCGCGTCGTCACCGATGCGGCGGGCCGGGTGGCGCGGATCGTCGAGGAGCGCGACGCCGACCCCGCCACCCGCACGATCCGTGTGATCAACACGGGAGTGTATTGCTTCGACTGGAAGCGGGTGATGCCGCTGCTCGATCGGCTGGCGCCTGATAATTCCCAGGGGGAACGGTATCTGACCGATCTGATGGCGCTGCTGGCCGACGCCGGTACGCCGGGCTTCGCCGTCGCGCTGGAGGATCCGCAGGAGCTGCTGGGTATCAACGACCGCGCCCAGCTCGCCGCCGCGGAGGCGATCCTGCGCGGCCGAATCCGCCGCCGGCTGATGCAACAGGGCGTGACGTTCGTCGCCCCCGAGACGACCTGGGTGGACGCCGGCGTGGAGATCGGGCCCGATACCGTCATCTATCCCGGCGTGCTCATCGAGGGCGCGACCAGTATCGGACGGGAGTCGGTCATCGGACCCTTTTCGCGCATCGTGGACTCCCACCTCGGCCCGGGCGTCGAGTTGATGGGGTGGAATGCCCTCACCGGGACGACGGTCGCGGGCGGGTCGATCGTGCAGCCCTATGTCCGGCAGGGCGCCGGCTGAGCCGCTCGCCGCCGCCGTCCGCGAGCGCCTCGGCGGCGCGGCGGACGGTGGCGCGCGGCTGCGGCACGTCGAAGCGGTGGTGGAAACGGTTCGCGCGTTGACCGCGGGCGAGGGGTGGAGTCCAGCAGTGCGCAAGGCGGCCGAGCGGGCCGCCTGGTATCATGACGCGTTGAAGCTCGAGGCACCCGGGTCCTGGCTGGAGCGGATCGCGGCCGCTGGCGAGGTGCCTGATCGCTGGGCCGTGCAGCATGCCCCGAAGCTGCTGCACGCCCAGGCGGCCGCTGTCTGGGCGGCGGAACGGGGGGAGCGCGAGGCCGGCGTCCTCGCCGCCGTGCGGCACCATCCCACCGGCAGGGCCGACTGGGACGACGTCGGCAGGATCCTCTTCGTCGCCGATTTCGCGGAGCCTACCCGACCCTATGCGGAGGCGGCCGGCAGCGACGCCATCCGCGCCGAGGCCGCCCGGGATCCCGCCGGTCTGGCGCGCGCCGCCCGACACGTGCTGGGACTGCGGCTGCGGCGCCAGCTGGAGCGGGGCAGCCGTATCCATCCTGACAGCTGGCGGGCCTAGAATGGCTGGGCTTCGG
This sequence comes from Gemmatimonadota bacterium, assembly GCA_046262555.1. Taxonomy (GTDB): domain Bacteria; phylum Gemmatimonadota; class Gemmatimonadetes; order JACCXV01; family JAHWKZ01; genus JBHENR01. The sequence continues at coordinate 7,043 of JBHENR010000001.1, forward strand.
CGGTCGACCCATGAAGGCGTCACGCCGACAGGGGTGCCTCGAAATCGCCGGCATCGCCCTCTTCGCTCTGCTCCTCGGAGCGTTCGCCATGTCGTCCCTGTTCCGGCACGTGGGGCAAGGGAGTAACGCGGGCCCGGCGGCGAATGCGGACGGCCCGCCGTCGGCGCCGCCACCGGCCCGCGAACGGATCCGGATCGAAGTGCGCAACGGCTCGGGCATTCCCGGCGCGGCGGGACGCATGACGGAGTTTCTCCGCGCCGCGGGTTTCGATGTGGTGGACTTCGGCAATGCCGATCGCTTCGATGTCGATCGCACCCAGGTGCTCGACGGCGGCCGGCCCGCCCAGGCGCGCGAGGTCGCGACCGCGCTCCCCGGCGTCCCGATTGCCACCCGCTCCGATTCGTCGCCCTACCTGGACGTCACCGTCCTGATCGGCCGCGACCTGCCGGAGGTGCTGTCCCGGGCCGCCGGGCCACCCCCCGACCCGTCGTGGTGGGAACGCACGCTCGACCGCCTGCCCGGACGGGACTGATCCCGCGGAAGGCCGCTTGCGACGGTCGGACGGCGCAGCTATCATAGGCCCCCCTTCACCCCTCCCCAGAGCGATCGGAGCCGGGCGTGGCCACCAAGAAAAAGAAGCGCGCAGTGCCCCCGAAATCGAGCCGAAAGGCCCCCCGGAAGAAGGCTGGCGCGAAGCCAGCCGGCGCGAAGAAGACTGCGTCGAAGAAGACCGGCGCCAAGAAGACTGGGTCGAAGAAGACGGGCGCGAAAAAGACCAGCGCCAGGAAGGCTCCCGGCAAGAAGGCGGCGGCTAAAAAGGCAGCGGCCAGAAAGCCCGCCTCCGCCGGCCCGCGGCGCCCGGTCACCGCGACCGCGAAAAAGGCTGCGGGGAAGTCGCGTCTGCGCAAGGCCCCGGCGAAGAAGGCGGCTCGGGGGAAGAGCGCCCCGCGGAAGGCCGCTCGACCGACCGGACGGGAGCCGGTTCGCACGCCGGCCCGGAAGCCCACCGCCCGCAAGCCGGCGGCCCGCCGCCCGGCCGCCCCGCCGCGCCCGAAACCCGCTCCCCGGGAGGCCCCCCGCGGCGCCGCCTTCTTCGAGTCCTTCCGCAAACGGTTGCTGGATGAGCGCAACGAAATCACGCGGCGCCTCGAGCAGATGCGCGAGGATCTCAAGGGGATCGAAGAGACCCCGCGCGAGCTCGAGGAGTGGGCCCAGGAGGAAAAGGATCGGGAGATCCTGTTGCGGCTCGAGGAACGGGAAAACGACGAGCTCCGCAAGATTCAGGCGGCGCTGGGGCTGATCGATGCCCGGGAATACGGCCGCTGTCAGGTCTGCGGGAAACCGATCCCGATGGCGCGGCTGGAGGAGCTCCCCACCGCTTTTCGCTGCATCTCCTGCACCCCGTGACCCGGGGCGCCGCGGCCCATGATCACGGTCCTGCGGTTTCACCCGGACCGGCCTCCCAGCGAGTCGACGGACCTCGCCGCCTCAGGGTGGCGGCCGGACGCGTCGGACACGATCTGGATCGACCTCGAGGCGCCCAGTGACGCCGAGCTGGAGCTGCTCGTCGACCCGTTTCATTTCCACCCGCTGGCGATCGAGGACTGTCTCACCCACGAGCACCAGCCGAAGATCGAGGATTTCGGGCCCTACCTGTTTCTGATCTTCCGGGGGATCGATTTCAACCCCCCGGTCGAACGATTCCAGACGCTGAAGCTGGCTGCCTTTCTGGGCCCCAATTACCTGGTCACCTATCATCGGCGGCCATTGCGGAGCGTCTCGGCGGTCCGGGGGAAACACCGGCGCGCTGCGGCCGCCACCGCTTTTCGGGGTGCCGACTACCTGCTCTATGAGGTGCTGGACCACGTCATCGAGTTCTACTTTCCCGTGCTCGAGACGCTCGAGGACGACGTCCAGAAGATCGAGGCGCAACTGTTCACCACGTGTGGACCGGACACGCTCGAGAGCATCCTGACGACCAAGCGCCGCGCACTCGAGATCAAGCGCACGCTGGCGCCGCACCGGGAGCTGTTCGGACGGATCGGCCGGGGGGAGTTCGAGGAGATCAGCCCCCACTCGATCGTGTTCTACCGCGACCTGTATGATTCGACCTACCGGCTCACCGAGATGGCCGACGCGTTCCGCGCCCTGCTGACCGGCACGCTCGACGCCTACCTCTCGATGGTCAGCCAGCGGCTCAACGAAGTCATGAAGGTGCTGACGATCTTCTCCACCATCATGCTGCCGCTGACCTTCATCGTCGGCGTCTATGGCATGAACTTCGAAGTGATGCCCGAACTGACGTGGAAGTATGGCTACCTGGCGGTGTGGGGGGTCATCCTGCTGGTGGCGGCGTCGCTCCTGATCTTCTTCCGCCGCCGCAAATGGTTGTGACCTCGCCGCCGGGCCCCGCGGCGGCGCCGGTGATCGCCATCGACGGACCCGCCGGCACGGGCAAATCCACCACCGCGCGTCGGGTCGCCGCCCAGCTGGGGTGGACCCACGTGGACAGCGGGGCGTTCTATCGCGTCGCCGCGCTGCTCGCCTTGCGCCACGGCCATGCCCTCGGAGACGAAACCGGTCGGGCGGCGCTCCGGGCCGCGCTGTTCGCGGCCCGTATCGGGCACCAGGCGGTGGGCGGACAGCTGCACACCTGGCTCGGCGAGGAAGACGTCACGGCGGCCTTGCGATCCCCGGCGGTCACGCGGGTGGTGTCCGAGGTGGCCGCCGACGCGGCGCTCCGGGCCATCGTCAACGGGGCGCTGCGCCGCCAGGTCGGCGGCCGGCCCGCGGTCGTGGACGGACGGGACATCGGGACGGTGGTCTTTCCCGATGCCATCCTCAAGGTCCATCTCGACGCCTCGCTCGAGGAGCGGGCCCGCCGGCGGGCGCGGGAGGCCGAGCCAGCGGAGCGTGCGGCCGACCCGGCGGTGCTGGCGAGCTACGCCCAGAGTCTGGCGGAGCGCGATCGGGCCGATCGGGAACGAGCCACCGCGCCGCTGGTGGCGGCCCGCGACGCCGTGCATCTGGATACCAGCGCCCTCGACGCCGACACCCAAGTCGCCCGCGTGCTCGCCCTCTACGCCGAGCGGCGTTGCCTTGACGAGCCTCTGAAATCAGGGTAAGTTTAATGTTCTCAACTCTTTCGGCCCCTTGTAGCGGATGCTGCACCGGCGGCTGTCACGTCAACCTGCGCCCCTGGACCCGTACCTGATGATGGCAGCGAAAGGCTCCGCCTCCGACACGATCGCGCTCGCCTCCCACGACGACGACGATCGCGCGCTCGACTTGGCGGAGGACCCCTCGATGGACCCCGACGTCGTCCTTCGCCCCAGGCCGCGTCCCCCCCGCAACGACATTTTCCGGGACGATCTCTACGACGAAGACGAGTACTCGATGGCCGAGTACGAAGAGCTGCTCGGGATGTACGAGGAGTCGATCCAGGACATCCAGGAAGGGCAGATCGTCACCGGCCACATCCTGCGCGTGGACGACAACGTCGTCGTGCTGGATGTCGGGTTCAAGAGCGAAGGCGCGGTTCCGCTCGACGAGTTCAAGAAGACCGACTCGCTCGAGGTCGGCACCGAGGTGGATGTCTTCCTGGAGAACCTCGAGGACGCGGAAGGCCGCGTCGTCCTCTCGAAGAAGAAGGCCGATTTCTTCAAGGTCTGGGACAAGATCCGGATCGCCTTTGAGAACGGCCAGGACGTGCAGGGCAAGCTGGTGCGCAAGATCAAGGGCGGCGTGATCGTCGACCTGTTCGGGGTGGACGCTTTCCTGCCCGGCTCCCAGATCGCCCTGCGGCGGGTGCCCGACATCGACGCGCTGATCGGCCAGACGATGGAGTTCCGGATCATCAAGCTCAATAAGCGCCGACGGAATATCGTCGTCAGCCGGCGCATGATCCTCGAGCAGGTCCGCGAGCAGAAGCGCGGTCTGCTCCTCTCGGAGATCGCCAAGGAGCAGGTGCGCCGGGGGGTGGTCAAGAACATCACCGATTTCGGCGCCTTCATCGATCTCGGCGGCGCCGACGGTCTGCTCCATATCACCGACATGTCGTGGGGCCGCGTGGGACACCCCTCCGAGCTCGTCGCCATCGGGCAGGAGCTGGAGGTCAAGGTGCTCGAGCTGGATCTGCAGAACAACCGCATTTCGCTGGGCCTCAAGCAACTCCAGCCGTACCCCTGGACCAATGTGGCCGAGAAGTTCCCGGTCGGCGCCCGGATCAAGGGCAAGGTCGTCTCGATCACGAATTACGGCGCCTTCGTCGAGCTCGAGAAGGGCGTCGAGGGGCTGGTCCACATCTCGGAGATGTCCTGGACCCGTCACATCAAGCATCCGTCGAAGGTTGTGTCGATCGGCGACGTGATCGAGGCCGTGGTCCTCAACGTCAACGAGCCCGACGAGAAGATCTCCCTCGGCATGAAGCAGATCGAGGCCGACCCGTGGAGCAGCCTGGCCGACAAGTACCCGCCCGGCACGATGCTGGCGGGCAAGGTGCGCAACCTGACCTCGTTCGGCGCCTTCGTCGAAATCGAGGAGGGGATCGACGGCCTCGTCCATATCAGCGACATGTCGTGGACGCGCCGGATCCATCACCCCAGCGAGGTCGTTCGCAAGGGCGACACCGTCAAGGTGCAGGTGCTGAACATCGATACCGAGAACAAGCGCATTTCGCTCAGCATCAAGGACCTCGAGGAGAATCCCTGGAGCCGGCTGTCGGAACAGTACGCCCTGGGCACCGAGACCGAGGGGTCCGTCGTGCGGCTGCTCGACAAGGGCGTGGTGGTGGATCTGCAGGGCGACGTGGAGGGGTTCGTGCCGATCTCTCAGCTCGGCTACCGCAATCTCGAGAATCCTGCCGACAAGTTCCGCGAGGGCGATCGCCTGGTGCTCAAGGTGATCGAGTCAGACCCCGAGAATCGGCGCATCGTGCTCTCCGTCACCGACATTCCGAGCCATCGCGAGCGCGGTGAGACGGATACGGTGGACGACCTGGAGACCGCGGACGGCTCGGAGCCGCTGGGAGGCGCGGCCGCATCCGATGAAGCCGCCGCCGCCGCCGCCGAAGACTCCGCCGCCGACACCGCCCCGACCGTCTAGCCCAGCTCGTTCGTGACCCGCTTCGGCGCGCTCTTGGGGCTCCTGCTGCTCGGTGCCGTCTTCGGCTGCGCGTCCCGCGAGCCGCTTCCCCCGACGCTCAGCGGTGAGCCGATCTCCCGCGCCGACGCCGAGGCGGCGGAAGCGGCCTACGAGACGGGGGTCGCCCGGTTCGAGGCCGGCGCTTACGCCACCGCGCTCCCCGAATTCACCCGCGTCGTCGAGGCATACCCGTCGAGCCGCTACGGAGGGCTCGCCCTCTACTGGCAGGGGCGCACGCTGTATCAAATGGGCCGCGACGCCGAGGCCATCCCCGCGCTCGATCGGTACCTCCGACTGTCTCCGACCGTTCCGCACCGCGAGCATGCGGCCCTGCTGCTGTCCAACAGTCACTATGGGGTGCGCGGGTTCGATGAGGCCTTGATCAGCGCGCTGCTGGTCGAGCGGGCGTCGCCCGAACGCCTCGACGACTTCCTCGACCTGTCGCGCGATCTGCTGCAGCACCTGTCGCGGCCGGCCATCGAGGGGGTCTCCGGCCGCCGTCCGGCGCGCAACTTCCTGGCGCCGTTCTATCTCCAGAGCGCGCGCTGGGCCTTCGCCGCCGGCGACACCCTGCGCGGCCGCGAGCTCGCCCGCCAGATGATGGCGTTCCCGGAGCTGCCGGCCGAGATTCTGGCCGAGGCCCGCGGTCTCGTCGGCGCCGACGCCGCACCCGTCGTCTCCCGGCCCCGGCTGGGATTCATCGCGACGACCGAGAGCCGCTTCGCCGACGTGATCGAGCAGATTCAGCGCGGCATCGAGCTGGCGCTCGAGGACGTCAACGACCAGCGCGCCACGCCGGTGGAGTTGCTGGTCCGGGCCACGGCCAGCCACCCCGACTCGACCATCGGCGTCATTCGCGCGCTGGCGCGCACCGAGCGGGTCGAAGCGATCCTCGGTCCCATGATCAGCGAGATGGCGATCCCCGCCGGTCGGGCGGCCGCCGAAGAGGGAGTCACGCTGGTCAGCCCGACGGCGACGGATGCGCGGCTGCTGGACATCGGGCCCCAGGTCTACTCCGTCAATGCGCTCGACGGCGCGATCGGACATACCCTTGGGACGTACGCCGTGCGCACGCTCGAGAAGCGGCGGTTCGCCATTCTCGCCGTCGATAATCCCTACGGCCGGGTGCAGGCGGAGGCGTTCGCCACCGCGATCCAGGCCGCCGGGGCGCGGGTCGTGGTGCGGCACGATTATCCCCCTGGCGCCACCCAGTTCACCAGCCACCTGGGTGACGTCATGCGGAGCCGGGCGGACGCGATCTTCATCGCCACCAAGAGCGCCGGCGAAGCACTCCGGATTCTCAATCAGATGGCGTTCTACGAGCTCTACA
>JBHENR010000002.1:0-3529 GCA_046262555.1 Gemmatimonadota bacterium
CACCACGTCTCGCCCGCGTCCCGCAGGAGCGGCAGGAGGTCCCGCAGCGTCTCCTCGCGATAGCGCGTGACGAGCTTTTCGTCGGCGGCGGCGAGCGCGTCCCGCCAGTTGGCGAGCCGGTCGGCCGTCTTGATGAGCCGCACGTGGCGGGGCCCGTTCCGCAGGCCGGACCAGTAGACGTGGTGGTCCCGCTCGAGGCCCAGCGCCCGCACTTGCTTCGACAGCAGCGTCACGCCCTCCTGCACCGCCCGCCCGTACCGTTCGAGCAGGATGGTGGGATGGACGTCGCAATCCTCCAGCACGTCGTGGAGCAACGCGATCGCTAGCATCAGCGCGTCCGCCGGTTCCGGATGCTCGTCCTCGAGAATCGCCCGGACCGCGCGGGGATGGACGATGTAGGGGGCGCCGTTGTGGCGCGTCTGGCCGGCGTGCGCGGCCTCCGCAAAGGCGTCCACGTCGTCAAGATCGAGTTGCGGCTGGCGGCCGTTGCCGGCGGGCATCCGCCCAACCTCGACGCCGCCTGAAAGCCCGTCAAGCGGGCGGCGAAATTTCCGCTTGACAGATGGAGTGGCCTCTGCTAAGCTTATCCCGCTTTCAGGAACCTAGTTGCGTTTGAGGGATCGACTGCACGAACTTGACTCAACGTCAGGCGCGCCGGACTCAAACAGCACCACGAGTCCCGGCGCTTTTTTGCGCGACGAACCCAACGCCCTGAAAAGCCGGCCCAACGGCCGTTTGACGTAACAGAAACAAGGAGTACGCAGAGAATGACAAGAATTACCGGCACCGTGAAGTGGTTCAACGACGCGAAGGGCTTCGGCTTTATCCAGCAGGAGAATGGCCCCGACGTGTTCGTTCACTTTTCCGCCATCCAGGCCGACGGCTTCAAGAGTCTGGCCGAGAACGACAGGGTCGAGTTCGAGGTGACGCAGGGCCCCAAGGGTCCGCAGGCCGCGAACGTCACGAAGCCGAGCAGCTAGCCCGGAACTTCACGAGCCGCGGCCACCTTGGTGGCCGAATCCAGAGAACCCCCGTCTTAGGACGGGGGTTCTTCTTTTTAGCCGAACGTGCGCGTGCGCCCGAGCCGAAGCGCAAGTGGAGAATGGGGCAGCGTAGTGGCGGCATCCATTGATGGCCTCAAGGGGGGCTCGGGTATAAAGTCCTCAGGTGGCGCTCGTCTCGGCAGGTAGAGTCGTCTGAGCTGTTCTGCGCCCGCGCAATCTACGTGACGCACCGAGCCCTGACTGATCGTGGGCTCGGACTCGCGTGTCTTCACCAGCGAAGGCAAACCGCAACAGGCTGACGGGAACCGGCGCATGTATCTGCTGCTCAAGCTGCTCCACATCATCTCCGTGATCGCCTTTCTCGGCAACATCACGACGGGCCTCTTCTGGCACGGCCATGCCGCCCGGACGCGCGATCCCCGGCTCCTTGCCCACACCATGACGGGCATCATCCGGAGCGACCGGTTCTTCACCGTCCCCGGCGTCATCGGCATCATCTTGAGCGGCGTCGCCGCCGCGATCTACGGCAACCTGCCCATCCTGGGGACCGGCTGGATCCTCTGGACGCTGGTCCTGTTCTCGATCTCAGGACTCGTTTTCATGTTCCGCGTGGCGCCGCTGCAGCGTCAGTTGCGCGACTTGGCCGCGGACGGAGCGCAATCTGGCGCGTTCGAGTACGCCCGCTACCACGGGCTGGCCGTGCGCTGGGAGATCTGGGGTGCGGTGGCGCTGCTGGCGCCCGTCGGCGGGCTCGTGCTCATGGTGCTCAAGCCCCAACTCTAAGGGGTGCCCGGCGTCAGCCGGTCGGCAGCACGCTGACCTGCCGGAACCGCGCCGGCGGGCAGCCGTGGGAGACGGCGTTGGATTGCGACGGCTGGCCTTTGCCGTCGTAGTACGTGCCATACATCTCCACCGTCGCCGGTCCCCCCAGGCCGTCGCAGCTGCGCCAGAAGTCGAGCGTAGTCGCCTGGTACGCCACGTCGCGCACCATCCGGCCCCGCGCGCCCCGCTTGATCTCCCACACGCCCTGGCCGCTGAACTGGAAGTTGTACCGCTGCTGATCGATGGAGTACGACCCGCGCGTGTCGATGAGCAGGCCGTCGTCCACGCCCGCGATCAGATCCTCGACCGCCCCGCCGGCGGGATCCGGGAGCAGGTTGACGTTCGGCATCCGCTGGAACTGGACCCGTGACCAGTCCTGCCCGTAGGCGCAGCCGTGCGAGCGCGTCACCCCGGTCGCCTCGCTGATCCACCCGACCTGCTCGCGCGTGGTCTGGTAATCCACGAACACGCCGTCCCGCACCAGCAGCCAGCGGTCCGCCGGCACCCCGTCGTCGTCCCATCCCACACTGGCGAGACCCAGCGGCGACTGTCGCTCCGCCTCGAACGAGACCATCGGGCTGGCGTACTGCAGCGTGCCGAGATTATCCACCGTGCAGAACGACGTCCCCGCGTAGTTGGCCTCGTGTCCCAGGGCCCGGTCGAGCTCGGTCGGGTGGCCCACCGACTCGTGGATCGTCAGCCAGAGGTGGTTGGGCAGAAGCACCAGGTCCTTTGTTCCCGCCTCGATCGTGGGGGCGGCGAGTTTTTCGCGGCAGAGCTCGGCCGCGCGCCGGACCTCGGCGTCGAAGGAGCGCCCGGCGAGGAGCTCCCACCCCCCGCAGGCGGCCGTCTGGATGTCCTCCCACTCGGCGAAGGTCCCGGCCCGGCGATCGACCGCGGTCACCGACCAGGGTTGGTAGACGCGCAGGATCGTCTGGTCGATATACGAACCCTCGGTCGACGCGAAGTACCGCTCCTGCTTCTGGAGATTGACCCCCGCGGTGGCGAAGTCCGCGCCGGCCGCGAGCGCCGTCGCATTGAGAGCCAGCAAAAAGGCGATCTTCTCATCGAGCGGCACGCTGAACGGGTCAATCGTGTGGGGCGTCTCCCAGCGCGCGTCGGGGAAGGCCGCCACCGGCGCCAGCTCCACCGGCGCGTGGGGGATGGCGGCGTTGCGCTGGGCCTGGGCCACCGCCGCCCGGGCCACCCGCACCACCTCGTCGGCCGTCACGACCCGGCTGGCGGCGAAACCCCACACCCCTCGCGCCACGACCCGCACGCCGAACCCGTACGTCTCCACATTGGCCATCGACTCCACCCGCCGCTCGCGCGTGTTGATCGACTGATCGTGGTGGCGGCTGATCCGGACGTCCGCATAGGCCGCGCCCGCCTCGCGGGCGGCGTGCAGCGCCAGATCGCTCAGCTCGCGGCGATCAGGCTCCAGGTACCGCTGGAGCGCCCGCGGCAGCGGCGGGGCGAGCGGGCCCGGCAGGACGGCGGCGCCGGCGGCCAGCACCGACGACTGGAGAAACGTGCGACGCTTCATGGCGCGGCCTCCGGCTCGGGCGGCGGGTCTTTCCGCAGGTGGTGCCAGACGTACACGGCGACGGCGAGCAGGATCAGCAGCGCGACCGCATAGGAAAACTTCTCAAAGATCGGCCGGATCGCAACCCAGTTCGCCCCCATCCAGTAGCCGATGGCCG
>JBHENR010000003.1:0-13626 GCA_046262555.1 Gemmatimonadota bacterium
GGTCTCGTGGTCAGGTCGAGCGCGCCCTGCGGCGGCGGGAAGAGGAGTCCGGATTCGGTCACGCGGGCGAGGTCCCAGAGGACGTGCGGTTCGGCGGGTCCGGCGCCGCGGATATGGTACACCGCCCCCCCGCGGGCTACCAGCCGACGCCTGGCCTTGACTTTTCGAATCGCCGTCCGTACGCTCGCCCCCCGATGCGCTCCGCGTTGCGGCCTGTCCGGCTTCTGACCATCGCCGCCCTCGCCGCCTGTGGCAACCCCGGAGAAACCCCGGCGGTCGCCGAGCCCGGCGGTGGCGGCGCAACGGACTCCCTCGCCATCGCGGGCGAAGCGGGCGCCCCGGAGTTTACGCCGGTCGAGCTCCCCGCCACGTTTCCCGCCGCCTTTCCGCTGCCGCCCGGGGGGACGGTCACCGAGGCCGGCGAGGGCCGGGGCCTGAGCACCATCGAGGTGGCCGCGCCCGGCGACGCCGCCGCGCAGGCCGCCTGGTATGCCACCGCGCTCACCGAGGCGGGCTGGGACCTGGCCGGGTCGGAGCCCGCGGGCCTCGAGGCCGGCGTCGACCGGCCGTGGTCGATCCATGCCACGCGCGGCGAGTCGTATGCCGACCTCACGCTCGAGCCGCATCCTGCCGCCCCGGGATGGGTGCGCACGCGGGCCAGCATCTGGTCTGTCGAACCCTAGCCGGAGCGCCGCATGCTCAGTCCCGATCAGGACGTCGCGCTCAAAGAGCGGATCGCCAACGGCTTCATGGTGGAGTCGCTGGCCGACATGACGCCCGGCTATCTGCGGGCGCTGAAGATCCAGATGCTGGTCCAGGGCGACACCGAGTTGATGAGCGCACCGGCCTATTACCTCGCGGCCAAGGACGCGCCCACCATCTCGAGCCGGATCGCCGTCAGCGCCGTCATCCAGGACGAGCTCGGGCACGCCAACATCGCCTACCGGCTGCTCGAGGATCTGGGCGAGAACAAGGAACACCTCGTCTTCGGCCGGGCCCCGCACGAATTCAAGAATCCGTATGGGTTCGATCAGGCGCTGGAAAACTGGGCCGAAATGGCGGTCGCCAACGGCCTCTTCGACCGCGCCGGCATCGTCCTCCTCTCGGACGTTCATGCCAACACGTCCTACGGGCCGCTGAAGCGGGCGCTCGTCAAGGTGGACAAGGAGGAGTACTTCCATCTCCGCCATGGGGAGTCGTGGATGCGGCGCCTCGCCAAGGCCGGCGGCGAGGTCAAGGCGCTGCTCCAGCAGGCGGTGGACTGGATGTTCCCGACCGGCATCGAGTGGTTCGGCCTGCCGGACGAGCTCAAGCACCACTCGGGACAGCTCGACTACCGGCTGAAGGGAAAGACCAACGATCAGCTGCGACAGACGTGGATGGCGTCGATCGTTCCGCTCTGCGAAGAGGTTGGGGTGAAGATTCCGGCCCATCTCAACAGCGACACCGGGCAGTACGATCTCGAGTATCCCCTCCCCTGCCAGTTCGACCCCGACGCCAAGCGGTGGCTCTTCAATGAGCCGATCACCTGGGACGCCGTCTGGGAGCGGTGGCGCGCGCGGGGGCCGATGAACGCGCGCTACACCGAGATGATCCAGGGCCGGGGGAGTGGCGGTCTGGGAGCCCCTCGCCCCGCGTGATCCCCGTCACCGAACCGGCGGTGTGGGACGCGCTGCGGCGCGTCACCGACCCCGAGCTCCCCATCTCGCTGGTGGATCTCGGATTGATCTATGGCGTCGCGGTGGATGACAGCGGCGGGGTGGCGCTCGAGCTGACGTTCACCTCGATCGGCTGCCCGGGCATGGACATGATCCTGGAGGACATCCGCGCCGCGATCGAGGCCCTCCCCGGCGTCGCGCGGGTCGCTATCGAGGTCGTCTGGTCGCCCCCCTGGACCAAGCGGTGTCTGACCGAGGCCGGCCGGCGCGAGCTGCAGCTGGCAGGGCTCAGCCTGTGAAACGCGCCGCGGAGGAGGTCTTCGAGGTCTTCTGCCGTATCGCGGCTGGCGATGCCATGTGTCATATCGGCACGCTCAACGCCCCCCACATCGACCTCGCCCGCGTCTACGCCTGGAAGATCTACGATGAGGAGGACTGGGCCGACATGTGGGTCGTGCCGCGGGCGGCCATCGTGACCGCCCACCCGGCGCACGTCCAGGCGCCATGACCGCGCCCGAGCCGTCCGATGCGCTGCGGACCACCCTCACGGGGCTGAGCGACACCAAGCTGCTGCTCGGCTACCACTATGGCGAGTGGACGTTCGGCCCCCCGGCCATCGAGGCCGGGATCGCGGCCTGTTCGATGGCGCAGGAGGAATTCGGCCACGCCCGGCTCCTCAATGGCATTCTGAAACGCGAGTACGGTCTCGAGATCGACCCGCTCGCGGATACCCGCCCGCCGGAACGGTTCGCGTCGATTGCCTTTCTGGACCGTCCGTTCGCGTCCTGGCCCGAGCTGATCGCCGCCAACGCCGTGGTCGACCAGGCGCTGGCCCTCGTCCTGAGCGCGTATGTCGGCTCGAGCAGCGAGGCGCTGGCCCGGATCGCCCCCAAGATGCTGCTGGAGGAGAAATTCCATTACGCGCATGCGGCCGGCTGGGTGCGCCTGCTCGAAGCCGAGGGCGGCCCGCCGCGCGCGGCGCTTCACGCCGCGATCGGCCGGGCGGCGCGGGACACGGCGGCGTTTTTCGGCCCGCCCGGCGCTGATGACGAGGCCGTCGCCCGTGGCGCGCGCCTGATCCGTGGCGCGGAGCTGCGCGATCGCCTCTTCGCCCGTCTGGCCGAGCTGCTCGAAGACCCCGGCGCCGGCGGCCTTGTCGAAGCCGACGGTGGCTGGGGGCTCGACGCCCCGATCGCCTGGGAGGGGTGGGACCCGGAGCGGCGACGGCTCGATGGCGGCGGACCCGATCAGGCGATCCTGGACGAACTCCGCGGGACGAAGAATGTCGCCTTCAAGACCGCCTGAGGCGCCCCAGCCGACCCCGGTCGCCTGCCCCCACTGCGGCTCGCTCGACGTCGCGGTCGAAGCGCTGTTCGGCTCGAGCCTGATGACGCGGCAGTTCTACTGCCGCGGCTGCCGGACCGTGTTCGAATGGGTCAAGTGGGAGGCCGCCGACGACCCGGCCGGCTGGCTCAGCGAGTAGGATCGAGCGCCAGCGGCCGCCGCCTTCGGGTGGTCGCGATGACGATCCCTACCGCGATGCAGGCCGCACCGGCGAGTGCCTGGGACCCCAGCGCCTCCCCCCGCACCAGCCAGCCCAGAAAGACCGCCACCACCGGATAGACGAACGAGAGCAGCGCCAGGGTATTCACCGGGAGCTGCTTGAGGAGGGTGTAGTAGACGACGAAGGCGATCACCGATCCGAACACCGACAGATAGACCACTGACCCGATGGCCGGTCCCGTCCAGCGAGCCGTTCCCCACTCTTCGGTCACCGCCGAGACGAGAAGCAGGCCCCCGGCTCCGTACGCCATCGGCAGCATCGCGAGGTTGTAGGGATGCACGTGATGCGCCCATCTCTTGACGACCACCCCGCTGATCGCGGCCGTGAGCGGCGAGACGAGCACCACGGCCGCGGCCAGCGGAGCCAGCGGGTGGGGAAAGCGCAGGTCGGCCTGGAAGATGAGGCCGACGCCCACCACTCCGAGGAGAACCCCCAGCCCCCGTCCCGCCGTCATCCGCTCGTCGGGAAGCACCCAGTGCGCCAGCAGCAGCACGAACAGCGGGTGCATCGCGAACAGCACCGCCGCCAGCCCCGACGGGATGTATTGCTCGCTCCAGTAGACCACGCCGTAGGAGACCCCGACGCTGCCGAACCCCAGCCCCAGCAGCCCGACGTGCGCCCGCCGGGATTGCGGCAGCCTGACGCCCCGGGCGCGGGCGAGCCCGAAGAGCAGCACGGCGGCGCCTGCAAATCGCGCCGCGGCGCCGAGAAAAGGCGGCACCGCGTCGAGCCCGATCCGGATGGCGAGCCAGGTCGAGCCCCAGATGAACGCCAGCAGCGCGACCAGGCCCACGACCGCGGGGCGGCTCACGCGAGCGCCCGCAGGCGGGGCGCGCGGACGACGACGATGAGGGCGACTGCCAGCAGCGTCGCGCCGGTCAACACCAGCGCGGTCGACGCCGAGGTCGCGTGCGCCAGCCCCCCCGACAACAGGTTGCCGATTGGGAACGTGCCCACGAACGCCAGCCCGAACATGCTCAGCACCCGCCCCCGCATCGCGTCGTCCACCAGCTCCTGCAGCAGCGAGTTCCCCAGGGCGATCGAGCTGGTCGCCGCGAAGCTGATCGCGACCAGCGCGGCGCCGGCCGCGATCGGGCTCCGCGCCAGCCCGAGGGCGAGCGTTGCCGCGCCCGTCCCCGCGGCGCACCCGAGCAGGTAGAGCCCGCGGCGCGGAAACCGGCCGCGGATGGCGAGGGAAAGCGCGCCGGCCACCGCGCCGATTCCCCCCACCGCGAAGAGGTACCCGAGCCCGTCCGCGCCCAGTCCGAGGGTGTCGCGCGCGATGATCGGCAGCAGGGTCGTGTACGGCATGGCCAGCACGCTGATCAGGGCGGTGAGCAAGAGCAGCGCCTGAACCCGGGGGCGGCTGCGCACATAGGCGAACCCCTCGATCACGCTCTTCCAGAGGGGCGCGGGGCTGGGGGCCGGACGGCTCGGGACCTGAATCGAGAGGAGTGCCGCGATCGCCGCCACAAACGACGCGGCGTTCACGGCGAAGCAGCCCGCGAGGCCGATGGCTCCCACCGCAACCCCGGCCAGCGCCGGCCCCACCACTCGCGACAGGTTGAATTGCGCCGAATTGAGCGCGATCGCATTCTGCAGGTCCTCCCGGCCGACCAGGTCCTGGACAAAGGCCTGGTAGGCCGGCATCGCCAGGGCGAGCGCGCTGCCCGAGAACAGCGCCAGCGCGATGATGTGCCAGACCGCAACCGTTCCGGTCCAGGTGAGCGCCGCCAGGGTGGCCGCGACGAGCATGAGCGCGATCTGCATCCGGATCAGGAGGCGACGGCGGTCGAGGCGGTCCGCAAACACCCCGCCGATGAGGAGCAGCAGCAGCATCGGGAGCGTGGCGGCGAACCCCACCACACCCAGCATGAGGGCCGAGTCGGTCAGCTCGAGCACCAGCCATCCCTGGGCGACGGTCTGCATCCAGCCGCCCACATTGCTGATCAGCGCGCCGCCCCAGAGGCGGCGATAGTACGGGTGGCGCAGGGCGGCAAAGGGGCGCGAGCGGGCGAGCGCTCCGGGGACCGCCTGCCCGACCGGCAGCTCCACCGGCACCGCGCCCGGCCCCGGCTCCCGCCGTCCTTGCCGCTTCCTCATGACCCCGCCTGCCAGGTGCGCCGCGCCGCCCGCACCGTTTCGAGATGGATGGCAATGGTGTCGTCCACGTCGCGCGCGTAGCCGCCGCCCAGCGTGATGGCCACCGGAATCCCGCGCGCCCGGCACATTGCGAACACGAGCGCGTCGCGGCGGGCGAGCCCCGCCCGAGTCAGGCCAAAGCCCCCCAGCTGATCGTCCGCGAAGGGGTCGGCTCCCGCCTGGTACAGCACCAGCTCGGGGGCGGAGGCGTCGAGCAGCTCCTTCAGCGGGGGCTGGAGCGCCGCGAGGTAGCCGGCATCGGTAACGTGGGGCCCGGCGGGATCCGCCGGATCGTACGACAGCAATCCGACGTCGCGGTCGCTCCGCTCCTTGACCGGATAGTTGTCCTCCTGGTGAATCGAGAAGGTGACCACGGTGGGATCCGACGCGAAGATCGCCGCCGTGCCGTTCCCCTGGTGGACATCGCAGTCCACGATGGCGACGCGTCCGGCGCGCCCCTCCGCCTGCATGGCGCGCGCCGCGACGGCGAGATCATTGAGATAGCAGAACCCCTCCGCCCGCGCGGCGAAGGCGTGGTGGAAGCCGCCCCCGAGATGGGCCGCCCAACCCGTCCCCAGCGCCTGCCGCGCCGCCAGGATGGTGCCGCCACAGGCAAGCACGAAAAAGGCGGTGATCTCCGGTGACAGCGGCAGCTCGCTCCAGCGCGTGCGCTCGGTGTGGTGGCCACCGGCCAGGTCATCCAGGTACGCCGCGGAGTGCGCCCGGAGCAGCTCCGGCCGGTCGGCGGGCTCCGGCTCCAACCAGTCCGCCAGACCGTCTTCGGCCACCAGCCGGGCGTGAACGCCCCGGTATTTCTCCATCGGGAAGACATGGGGTCCGATGTCGGCCCAGGACCGGGGGGAGTACACGATATGCGAGCGGAGGGTCGTGTCGGGCGCCGGCACGGCGGTCGAGTCTAGCGACCGCGTCTCGATGGCGCGAATCGCGCGGGGCCCACTACCTTTCCGTATCCCGATCGTTCGCCCTCAGCCCTGGAGGACCCTGCCATGAAGTGGCCCCTCGCAAGTCTTGCGCTCGTGGTCTTCGCTCTCGCCTGTGGCGGCGATGAAGACGCTGCCGATACCGAGCTCGCCGCCGATTCTGCGACCGCTCGACAGACGCCGGGCGGGGCCGATGAGGGCGCCGGTGGCGGCGCCACCACGTTCGCCGGGGGCGCGACGACCGCCTCGTCCGCGGAAGCGACCGGAGCCCCGAGCCCGCCCAGTGGCTACGCCCTCGACTCCCGACCGGCCGACAGTGGCCAGCTGGCCCGCATCGAGTACGCCTCGCCGCTGTCGGTCGCCGAGGTGGCCGCGTTCTATGATGGGCAGATCCAGTCCGCGCGGCGGGTCGAGCTCGACCTGGCGGGTGACAACCTGATCGCCTACGGCCTGTCGGAGAATACGACCCTGACGGCGGCCTCCACCCAGTCCGACGTCAACCGGCTCCTCGATCAGCGCACCGAGCCCGTGGTCATCGTCATCCCCTGGAAGATTCAACGCAACGATCCGCTGATCAATGACCTGTCGGAAGTGGGCGGTCAGGAGGCGCAGATCGAGGCGCTGCTCAACACCAAGAGCAAGGTTACCGTCATCTACGCGGTGCCGTAGGGGGGTTTCAACCTGAAACCTTCACCGCTCGCGAGCGGGCGGGGGCATCACCTCGTCGGGCTGCGCTCCGCTCGCGAGCCTCCTCGGCGGCTGCGCCGCCTGCGGGGTCTCGCTCGACTCTCGCGCTTGACGCCCTCCTCGGCGACGCCCCCGCCGCCCACCCGAGGCCGACAACCGTCCAGACGCACCCACTCCACCGGAAGCCTCATCACGTCCCCAAGCCCCGCACAAGCGCCTCCGGCGAAGCCGAACGCCTCAGCCCGGGAGCCGCACCTGGCGCGAGTCTCTAGGCGCAAGGAGGCCGCTCAAAATGGCCAAGTTCAAGGCGCGCGACGAGGAAGGCCGAGGCGTACTGAGAAGTACGCCGCAGGCCTGACGACGGAGCGCAACGCAGAAATTGGCCATTTTCAGCGGCCTACCTCCCCAGGAATTCGCCGATCGGGGAAAGGGGGGGGATATGGTCGCAGAAAATCTTGAAGGTCGCGAGGATCGGCACTGCCAGCAGGGCACCGGGGACACCCCACATCCAGCCCCAGAACATCAGGCCCACGAAGACCACCACCGGGTTCAGCGTGAGGCGTCGGGCGAGGAGGGTGGGCGTGACGACGCTGCCTTCGATGAAGTTGATCCCGAAATAGACCAGCGGGGCCAGCAGGGCGCGGCCGATGTCGTCGAAGGTGAGCAGGCTGACGAGCGTCAGCACGCCGACGGTCATGAGCGCCCCCAGGTAGGGGATGAAATTGAGCAGCCCGGCGACGACGCCCCAGAGCACCGGGTTGGGCATGCCGACCAGCTTCATCCCCAAGCCCACGGCGAGACCCAGCCCCAGATTAATCGCCGTCACGGTCAGCAGGTACGTCGAAATATGATCTTCGGTCTGGCGGGCGATCTCGACCGCGCGCTTCTTGTCCGACAGGCTGGGCAAGACCCGGATCAGCTTGCGCAGGAACAGATCGCCCGAGGCGAGCATGAAGTAGAGCAGGATCAACATCACCGCCAGGCCACCGATAAAGGATTGCGTGCGACTGAGAAGCGTCGCGCCAAACGACGCCCCCTGCACCTCCACCTGCTGCGTCCCGTCATCGCCCCCCGCCAGTTGCTCGACCTGCTCCCCCACTTGTTCGGCCGCCTCGCGGACGTTCTCGACCGGCCGGCGGAGCTCGCGGATCCGGCGCTCGATGCGGACCATCCCCTCGGGGGCCCGGTCGAGCCATGCGGCGGCCGGTCCAGAGAGCTGGTAGACACCGAAGGCGACCGCACTCAGCAGGGCCAGGATTACGAGCGCGGCCCCGATGGCTTCCGGGATGTAGATCCGCCGCAGCGCTCGCACCAGCGGACGCAGCAAAAAATTGAGCAGCAGCGCGAGGACGATCGGCAACAGAAAGCCGCGGGCGAAGTAAAACGTGTAGAGCAGCGCCAGCACGAAGATGCCGGTCAAGGCGATCGAGCGGATGTCCACCGGGCCGCGGAACAGGTCGCCCAGCTGTCGGATGTCGGGCCGCGGCCGCTCCGCTTGCTCGTGGGGTGGGTCCCGGTCGGCCTCGTCACTCATGGGGACAGTCTACTCCGTCACGTTCTGCCCGGGGAGAGAGGCGACCGGGCGGCCTGGCGAACCGGGTCGGCCGGACCCGGCCGGGCATAGATTAGGGGGATCTGATGCGACGACACATTCCCGTGCTCCGCCTGGCTTGCGCTGCGCTATTCGCCGCAGCCGCGCTGGCCTGCACCTCGACGCCGCCCCAGCGGCCCGCCCCCCATCCGGCTGACGTCCCGCGGGTCATCTTCATCATCGGGGACGGGGTCGGGCTCGCCTACTGGAGCGCGCTCGAGTACGCCCACGGGCCGCTCGCGGTGGCGGATTTTCCCGTCGTCGGGTTCATCGACCCGCGAAACATCTCCGAACGTCTGCCGGAGAGCGCGGCCACCGCCACCGCCCTCGCCACCGGGGTCCAGACCTACTATCACGCGCTCGGGGTCGGTCCGGATTCTCTCCCCCGGCGCACCGTCCTCGAGGTAGCGGAGGCCGCGGGCCTGGCCACGGGTCTGGTGTCGACGACCCGGCTGACCGATGCCACGCCCGCGGCTTTCGCGGCCCACGTCACGGATCGCAAGCAGCAGGGCGAGATCGCCATCCAGATGGCGGCGCAGCACATCGAAGTCCTGCTCGGCGCCGGGCGCGATCCCTGGGACGGGACGCTGCCCGGCGGTCGCGACCTGCTCCCCGAAATGCGCCAGCGGTATACCGTGGTCGAGTCGGCGGAAGCTCTCGCCGCCGCGGCGGACACGGCGGGTGCCCTGCTCGGCCTCCTCCCCTTCGGCGATGCGAGTGGCCCCGAGCAGCGTGATCCTTCGCTGGCGGCGATGACGACCGCGGCGCTGGCGGTGCTCGACCGGGATCCCGAGGGGTTTTTTCTGATGGTGGAGAATGAGCACACCGACCACCGGGGACACGAGAATGCCCCGCTGGACGTCATCGTGGCGGAGATGTGGGAGATCGACCGGGCGGTGCGGGCCGCTGTCGCGTATCGCGACCGCCGGCCGGGCACGCTGATCGTCGTGGCGGCGGATCATGAAACCGGCGGCCTTTCGCTCCTGCGGAACGCTTCCGGCGAGTGGACCGCGGCATGGGCCACGACCAGCCACACGGCCGATCTCGTCCCTCTGTTCGCCATCGGTCCCGGCGCCGAGCGGTTCGCCGGCCTGCAGTCGGGCGCAGCGATCGGGCAACAGCTCCTCCGTCTGGTTGCCCCCGATTGCCCGGCGGGAGCACGCTGCTAGATTCGCCCGCGGCTCAAAGGACTCGACCCCCATCCCGGAGGACCGCTATGTCCCACCAGACGCTGGCCGCGATCGATGCGCTCATTGCCGAACGCCACATCCTGAAGCATCCCTTCTACCGCGCCTGGCAGGACGGGACGCTGGCGCCCGAGGCGCTGCGCTCCTATGCCGCCCAGTACTATCACCATGTGCGCGCGTTCCCCACGTATCTGTCGGCGCTGCATGCCGGCTGCGACGACCTCGAGACGCGTCAGGCGCTGCTGCGGAATCTGCGGGACGAGGAGGAAGGGCCCGAAAACCACCCGGCGCTCTGGCTGCGGTTCGCGGCGGCCGTGGGGTGCGCTCCCGGAGAGGCCGAGGGGGCCCTTCCTGAACCGGAGACAGCGCGGGCCATCGCCCGCTTCCGCGACGCGGTCCGCTCGGGCTCCCTGGCGCGCGGGCTCGCCGCACTCTATGCCTACGAATCCATGACGCCGGCCGTAGCCGCCGAGAAGATCCGGGGGCTGGTGGAGCACTACGGCGTGACCGGGACCCCGGGGACGGACTACTTCGAGGTCCACGCCACGCTCGACTGCGTGCATGCCGCCGAGCTGCGGGCGCTCCTCGCGGCGTGCGTCGACGAAACGACGACCGAGTCGGCAGCCGCTGAAGTCGGCGCCGCCTCAGCCCTCGACGCGGTGCACGAGTTGCTCGACGGTATCTGCCGGGTCCACGGGATCGCCCGCGCGGCCTGAGCCGACCCGGGCGGGCGGGCCGCCTACCGGCGTTTCCGGCCGAAGAGGAGGCCGAAGACCAGCAGCAGCAGGAACGAGCCCAGGAACGCCCAGCCGAGGCTTTCCCAGGAGAACCCGGACACGCCGCCGTAGCCGAGCTGCGTACCGATGAATCCCCCCAGCATCGCTCCGGCGATGCCGAGAACGGTGGTGAGGATGCACCCGCCGCGCTGGTCGCCCGGCATCACCAGTTTGGCCAGGGCACCAGCTGCCAGTCCCAGAATGATCCAGGCCACGATGTTCATGGCTTGCTCCCTCCCGCTGCCGAAGGTCAGTGAATGCTGTGCCTGATCGGACGCATCAAGCTACGCGGACGGACTCCGGGCGACCGCCTCACGGACCCTGATCTTGCGGCTGTAGGGCTGACCCATCATCTTGAAGACTTCCCACCCCCGTGGGGGCGGCGCTGGCCGCCAATGCCACCACCGGAGCCGTCAGCAATCGCAAGCAATCGCCCAACCGGCTGCTCTTTACCAACCATTAGCCGCGCCGCGTTTGCCGCGGCCTGGCTCCTCCTCCCGTTTGCCTGTCGCCACGCACCGCCCGCCCCGGAGATGACGGCGCCCCAGTTGGCCCAGGACCCAGCGACCGTGCCGGACAGCAGCGGCTGGGGGACGCACGTCCTCGCGGTCGAGGTGGCGCCCGATGGCGCGGTGTGGGTCGGCACGTTCGGCCAGGGGATCTACGTCAGCCGCGACGGCAGCGGCCGGGACTGGGAGCAGATCCGGAGCGGCGACTCGACCGGCATCTCCTGGGACTACGTCAACGCGATTTCCTTTGGTCCGGGTTCGATCTGGTACGGCACGATCGGGAACGGCTGGGGCGTCTCGCACGACGGCGGGAAAACCTGGCGCAACTGGACCTTCAGCGCGCTCGGTCCCCGCTGGCAGTACGTGGCGCCGAACGGCATCGCCGCCACGAACGAGGCCCTCGCCATCGAATCCCCGGGGGGCGACGCGGTGTACATCGCGACCGCCGACGGCCTGCGCATCACCCGCGATGGCGGCGAGACGTATGAGGACTTCGATGAGACGAACGGGCTGCCGAACCGCTACCTCCTCGGCCTTGGCGTCAGGTACGTCACCCATGCCCCGACGCATTGCGTGTACGTCTCTCATCTGCGCGGCTTCTCGGAGAGTTGCGACGGTGGACAGTCGTGGCAGCATGTTCGAGACCTCGAGGGGCTAAGCGACGCGGGTAGAACCCACCCGCTCGTCGCGGCCATCCGAACCCGGCAGGAGCGCTTCCGCCAGTACCCGGCGCCGCCGGGGGGGAGCGTCGCCCGGCCCGGTGACCGGGCGCACTTCTGGTTCCGGCGGCCCATCGCCGCGACGGACAACGTCTATCTCGACCAGACCTACACCTACGGCTCGACCATGGGAGGCAATTTCCAGCAGCACCAGGGGGTGGAGTTCAACAATCCGCAGGGCACGCCGGTCTACGCCGCGGGCGACGGGGTCGTGGCCTTTGCGGGACCTGCCGAAGCGGGGTCGAACACCGTGGCGATCCTGCACCATCGGCGCCTTGGCGACGCGTACGTCTGGACCACCTACTTCCACAATGCCGATCTGACGGTGACGGCCGGAGTGCGCGTGCGCGCCGGCGACCTGATCGCGCACGTGGGGCACACCGGCCGCGCGACCAATGATCATCTCCACGTCGAGGTTCACACCACGCCAACATCAGACGTCGGCGCGGTGGTGGATCCGGCCGTCCGGTTTCCCCCGTTCACCCGCAATCCCCAGCTCTGGATCGAGCCGCTCCCCGGCACCGGGGCCATCGCCGGACGGGTGTTCGACGCCGCCGGCCAGCCGGTCCCGGGCGCGCGGATCTATGGGGTCAGCAAGCCGCTGCCACGCGAAACGCCGTTCTCATTCGCCGAAGCCTATGAGGACCGGGCGCATCCCGACCCGGACTTCGGCGAGCACTTCGCGATCGGGGATGTGCCCGCGGGAGATTATGTCCTGGGGGTCGAGATCGAGGGGAAACGCCACTACCGCGCCGTGGTCGTGGCCGCCGGGCAGGTGACCGAAGTGGAGTTTCGGCCCTAGGCTTTCCGGCGGGGAATGGTGAACCAGAACGTGCTGCCCGCCCCGGGCTCGGACTCCACCCAGATCCGGCCGCGATGCCGCTCGATGATCCGCCGGCAGACCGACAGCCCGATGCCCGTCCCGGGAAATTCGTCCGTGTGGAGCCGTTGAAAGATCGTGAAGACATGCTCCGCGTACTGGGTTTCGATCCCTATCCCAAGGTCCCGCACAGCGAACAGCCACGCATCCCCCTCCCCGCGGCCCGTCACGTGGACCAGGGGCGCGCTCCCCCGATGGAACTTGAGGCCGTTGGCGATCAGGTTCTGAAACAGCTGCACCATCTGGGTGCGGTCGGCATGCACCGTCGGCAGCTCGTCGCTGGTCACCTGTCCATGGGATTCGGCGATCGCGGCGTGGAGGTTGGACTTCACGGTCCGCAGCACCTCGTCCATGTCAACCGGCGCGAACGGCTGGCCTTCGGTCCCCACCCGTGAGTAGACCAGCAGGTCCTCGATGAGGGCCTGCATTCGCTGGACTCCCCCGATCGCGAAGCCGATCTGCTTGCGCGCATCCTCGTTGAGCTGATCCCCCAGCCGCCGCTCAAGCAACTGAATGTTGCCCGAGACCGTTCGCAGCGGCTCGCGCAGATCGTGCGAGACGACATAGGTGAACAGACCCAGCTCGGCGTTCGTGCGCGCCAGCTCGTCCATCTTGTCGGTCAGCACCGCCTCCGCCAGCTTGCGGGCGGTGATGTCCCGCAGGATGCCGGTGAAGAAGACCCGCCCCCCGCTCTCCCAGGACGCGAGCGTCAGCTCCACCGGGACTTCCGTGCCGTTGCGATGACGGGCAACCAGCTCGATCGGACGGCCCATGATCGTCGGTTCGCGCGTAGCCAGGAATCGCGCGAAGCCGGCCCGGTGGGCGGCGTGGAACCGCTCCGGCATCAGGACGGTGAGGGGCTGCCCCACGATGTCACGGCACGGAACCCCCAGGATCTGCTCGACGATGCCATTGCAGTAGATGATGCGGCCGGTTTCGTCGGCGGTGATGATCGCGTCGCTGGCGGGTTTC
>JBHENR010000004.1:0-11921 GCA_046262555.1 Gemmatimonadota bacterium
GTGAGAACGGCGCGCGGCATGGCGTTACATACTGGGGATTCGGCGACTCGGTGTCAAGGTCACCCGCACCGTCCACTCGCCTTGTCGCGCCCTCTGCCGCAGCGTAAGTTCTTGGCCTGTTGCGCGTACAGGACGCGCTCACCGAGTGTTTCGCTTCCCCAGGAGCCTTCCATGAAGCCCGGCATTCATCCCGAGTACGTCGACGCGCGGATCATCTGCGCCTGCGGCACGATCATCGAGACCCGCTCGACGGTGCCCGAGATCCATGTCGAAATCTGTTCCAGCTGCCACCCGTTCTATACCGGCCGCCAGAAGCTGCTCGATACGGCGGGGCGGGTGGAGAAGTTCCGCGCCAAGTACGGCCGGGGGAGCTCCGGCGACGTCGCGCACGAGGAAGAGGCGGCCACGGCCGAAGCGTAGCGATCCGCTCGCGCGGGACGGCGCAACGCGCCATCACGCGTTCATCAGCAGAGCAGGGAGCCCTCCCTGCTCTTTTCTTTTGCGGAGGCTTTTTCGTGGAGATCGACGACCGCGTCGCCGAGGTTCGCGCTCGTCACGCCGAGTTGGAACGCCAGTTGGCGGACCCCGCCATCACCCGCGACCCCGAGCGCCTGCGGGACGTGGCGCGCGAGCATAGTCAGCTCGCGCCCCTCATCGAAGCCGCCGCCGCGTGGGAGGCGGCCCGCGCCCAGCTGGCCGAGAACCGCGAGCTCTTCCAGACCACCGAAGATGCCGACCTGCGCGAGCTGGCGCGGGCGGAAGTGAGCGATTTCGAGACCGCGCTGCCGGAGCTCGACGCAGGGCTGCGGCGGCTGCTGGTCCCGCGCGATCCGCTGGACGACAAGGACGCCGTCGTCGAAATCCGCGCCGGAACCGGCGGAGACGAGGCGGCGCTGTTCGCGGGCGAGCTGTTCCGGATGTACTCGCGCTTCGCGGAGCGGCGCGGCTGGCGGGTGGAGGTGATCGATCTCTCCTCTTCCGAGACGGGCGGACTGCGCGAGGTCGTCGCCCTGGTCCATGGCGCCGGGGCCTACGGGGTGCTGCGCCACGAGCGCGGCGTGCATCGGGTCCAGCGGGTCCCGCAGACCGAGTCCCAGGGGCGCATCCACACCTCCGCGGCTACCGTCGCCGTGCTGCCGGAGGCGGAGGAGGTGGACGTCGCCATTGCGGACGCCGAGCTCAAGGTGGACGTCTTCCGCAGCTCGGGCCCCGGCGGCCAGAGCGTCAACACCACCGACTCCGCCGTGCGGATTACCCACCTGCCCACCGGCCTCGTCGTCCAGTGCCAGGATGAGAAGAGCCAGCATAAGAACAAGGCCAAGGCGCTGTCGGTGCTGCGCAGCCGGCTGCTCGACCGGAAGATCGCCGCGCAGGAGGCCGAGCGCGCCGCCGCCCGCCGGGAACAGGTCGGCTCCGGCGACCGCAGCGCCAAGATCCGGACCTACAACTTCCCCCAGAGCCGGGTCACGGATCACCGGATCGGCCTGACGCTGCATCGCCTCGACGATGTGCTGGGGGGCGATCTGGATGAGTTGCTGGACGCGCTGGCGATCGCCGAACAGCACGACCGGATCGCCGGATGACCCCCGCGGGCCGACCGACTCTCAGACGACGGCCGGCCGCCTCGCGGCGGGTGACGGTGGGCGGGCTGCTGCAGGCCGCCGAGCGCCACCTGAAGGCGCACGACGTCGAGCTCCCCGATACCAGCGCGCTGTGGCTGCTGGCCACGGCGCTCGGCGTGCGCGATCCCGACGCGCTGGACGCGCGTCGACGGCAGACCGTCGACGCGGCGGTCGCCGCGCGGTTCTGGGAACTGATCGATCGCCGCGAAACCCACGAACCGTTCCAGTACATCGTCGGCGAGGCGGATTTTCGCGGCCTGCTCTTCGAAGTGGAGCATGGCGTGTTCCTGCCGCGGACGCAGAGCGAACGGCTCTGCGACGAGGTGGAGGCCTGGGCCCGGCGGCGCCGCCGCCCGCCGGGCGGCTACCGGATCGCCGATCTGGGAGCGGGCAGCGGCGCGCTGGGGATCTCGCTCGCCCGGGGGCCGCTCAAGCCGTCGCTCGTCCTCGCCGCGGACATCTCGTCCCGCGCCCTCGAGCTGGTGGCGCGCAACGCCCGCCGCCACGACGTCGCCGACCGCGTCCATCCGGTGGGGGGGGACTGGCTGTCGATGGTTCGGCCCGTGCCCTTCTTCGACATCATCTGCGTCGTGCCGCCCTATCTGAACCCGGGCGACGAGCAGTACCTCTCGGTCGAGAGCCTCCGCTGGGAGCCACTCGAGACCTTCTTCGGCGAGCCGAGCGGGGACGAGCTGCTGCTCAAGATCCTGGGCCAGGCGGCGAAGCGGCTCCGGCCGGGTGGCGTCGTAGCGTGTCAGCTCGACGCCGAGCAGATCCCGATGCTCGAGGCGACCGTCAACGGCGATCCGGAGCATCCTCTCACGATCGAGTGGATTCTGCACGACGAGGACGGCGACGAGGACGCGGTGCTCGCGGTCCGCGTCTGAGCATCCCGCCAGCGGGCGCACCGTGGACCGTGCTGGCGATTCTGCGGGCGGCGACGGCGGCGCTGGAGCGGCGCGGCATCGCCGAGCCGCGGCTGTCGGCGGAGCACCTGCTGGCGGCCGTTCTCGCCTGCCGTCGGCTCGATCTGTACCTTCGCTTCGATCAGCTCGTGACGCCGTCGGACATTGCCGCCTTTCGCGGCCTGACCCGCCGGCGGCTGACGGGCGAGCCAATCCAGTACATTACCGGCAGCGCGGGATTTCGCGGGCTGGAGCTGCAGGTGGACCGGCGGGTGTTGATCCCGCGGCCCGAGACCGAGCAGGTGGTCGGCCACGTCCTCTCGTGGGCGGCGGCGGAGGGCGCGCGCGGGCGCGCGCCGGCTGGCGGCTGGCGGCTGCTCGACGTGGGCACGGGCTCGGGGGCGATCGCCTGCGCGCTGGCGCACGAGCTGCCCGGCCTGCGGTGGGTGGTGGGAACAGATCGCAGCGTGGCCGCGCTCGAGGTCGCGCGCGGCAACGGCCTCGCGGCCGGGGCCGCTCGCGCGCGATGGGTTGCGGCTGACGGGTTCCTGGGGCTGAGGCCCGGGACCTTTTTCGACGCGATTGTGGCCAATCCGCCCTACCTGGCGGATGGCGATCGGGACGGGCTCGACGTCGAGATCGGCTGGGAGCCGCCGGGCGCGTTGTTCGCCGGTCCCCGCGGGGATGAGGCGCTCCTTCGGCTGGTCGCCGAAGCCGCCGCCTGGCTGCGACCCGGCGGGCTGCTGGCGCTCGAGGTGGGATCGGGCCAGGCCGCGGACGTCGCGGGCCGCATCCGGGCGACACCCGGGCTCGAGCACGTGGCGACCATCCGGGATCATGCGGGTCACGAGCGCGGCGTCCTGGCGATTGCCGCGCCGGATTCTCCTCCCGACCGGTAGAGGGCGATGGAGCAGTTTCGCGTCGAAGGCGGCCGACCCATCGGCGGTGAGATGACGCCGGCGGGAAACAAGAACGAGGCGCTGCCGTGCCTCGCGGCGGGGTTGTTGTCCGACGCCCCCGTCATTCTGGACAATCTGCCCGACGTCTCCGACATCCGCACGATGATCGGCTTGCTGGTCCACGCCGGTGCCACGGTGGAGCGGCCCGATCCGCACCGCTGCATCGTGCACGCCTGCGGCACCGGCGATCCCGCGAGGGAGCCGGCCAAGGCGATCCGCGGCTCGTTTCTCCTGGCCGGCCCATTGCTGGCGCGGCGCGGCGAGGTGCGGCTGCCGACACCGGGCGGCGACCGGATCGGTCGCCGGCGCATCGATACCCACCTGCTCGCCTTCCGCGCGCTGGGCGCCGACGTGACGGTCGGGGCGGGGGAATACCTCCTGCGCGCGCCGAACGGCCTGCAGGGCACCGACCTCTTTCTCGACGAAGCCAGCGTCATGGGCACCGAGAACGCGATCATGGCGGCGGTGCTGGCCCGGGGCACGACGCGGATAGCCAACGCGGCGTCGGAGCCCCACGTCCAGGGGTTGTGCCAACTGCTGCGCGCGATGGGGGCGGAGATCCACGGCATCGGCACCAACCGGCTCGAGATCCACGGCGTCGACGCGCTAGGCGGGGCGACCCATCGGCTGGGTCCCGATCACATCGAGGTCGGCTCCTTCATCGGCCTGGCGGCAGCGACCGGCGGCGCGCTGACGATCCGCGGGGCGGGGGTCGACCATCTGGCGATGATCCGCCTGGGATACGCCCGGCTGGGGATCGCGTTCGAGATCGAGGGCGAGGACGTGCACGTGCCGGCCCAGCAGGCGCTGGCCATCGTCGACGACGTCGGGGGCCTGGTGCCGACGCTCGACGACGCGCCCTGGCCGGGGTTTCCCGCCGACCTCACCTCCATCATGGTGGTCGTCGCCACCCAGGCTCGCGGCACCATTCTCATCCACGAGAAGATGTTCGAGAGCCGGCTCTTCTTCGTGGACCGGCTGCAGACGATGGGGGCGCGGATCATTCTCTGCGATCCCCACCGGGCGGTCGTGATCGGCCCGACGCCGCTCGCCGGGGCGACGATTTCGAGTCCCGACATTCGGGCCGGGATGGCGCTCGTCATCGCCGCGCTGACGGCACGCGGGGAGTCGGTGATCCAGAACGTGCGCCAGATCGACCGCGGCTACGAGCGGATCGATGAGCGGCTGCGGGCGCTCGGCGCCCGCATCGAGCGCGTGCCGGCATGACCGAGCGGCCCCGCGCTCCTGGGGCCTCGGGCACGCTGTATCTGGTCGGCACGCCCATCGGCCATCGGGACGATCTGTCGCCGCGCGCCCGCGCCGTGCTCGCTCGCGTCCCGGTAGTGGCGTGCGAGGATACCCGGACCGCGCGCCGGCTCTTCCACTGGCTCGATCTGCCCGCTCCCGCCATGGTGGCGTATCACGATCACAACGCGGTCGCGGCCGCGCGCACGGTGATGGCCCGGCTGCTGGCGGGCGATGATGTCGCGCTCGTGTCCGAAGCCGGAATGCCCGCGCTCCAGGACCCCGGCTTTCGCCTGATCGTCGCCGCCCGCGCCGCCGGGGTGCCGGTGGTGCCGGTTCCCGGACCCAGCGCCTTCGCCCTCGCGCTGGCCGCCAGCGGGCTCCCCACCGACCGTTTCGCTTTCCTCGGCTTCGCGCCCCGCCGCGGGCGGGCGGGGTGGTGGGCCGACGCGCTGGCGCGGCCGGAGACGGTGGTGGTGTATGAGGCGCCGGGGCGGGTGGCGGTCACGCTCGAGTCGATCGCCGCCCACGACCCGGCGCGCCCGGTCTGCCTGGCCCGCGAGCTCACCAAGATCCACGAGGAGTTCGTGACCGGCAGCGTGGAGGCGGTGGCGGCGGAGCTGGCCGGCCGGGGAGAGCCGCTGAAGGGGGAGTGCGCGCTGGTCGTCGGCGGCGCACCGGCGCCGGCTGCGGGTCGATCGGTCGCCTGGCCCGGCGCGCTGGCCAAGCTGCGCGAGCTGCCGGCGGGGCGCGCCCTTTCGCCGCGGGCGCTGGCCGATGTCCTCGCCTGCGCCTACCCCACCGAACGGCGGGCGATCTATCGCGCCGCGCTCGCGGAGGAGGAGTGAGGCGCCGCGGCCGGCTGGCCGCCGCGCTGGCGGAACTCGGGATCCTGCTGGCGTTCGCCGCGGCCCCGGCCGCGGCGCAGGGTGTCGGCGGCCGCGCGGGCCCGCCACCCGACACGCCGCTGACGATCGCCCGGCTGCGCTATGTGCCGGGCGACTGGTACGGCAATCCGACATCGCTTCCCAATCTGCTCGCCTTCGTGCGGGCGGAGACGGGCTGGCCCACCGCCGCGCGCGAGGCGGTGGTGGCGGCGACGGCTGCCGACCTCAGCCGCTATCCATTGCTCTATCTCACGGGTCACGGGGAGATCCGCCTCACGGATGCCGAGGTGGCGGCGCTCAGGCGGTACCTGACGGCGGGCGGTTTTCTCCATGCCGACGATAATTTCGGGATCGACGCGACGCTGCGGCGCGAGATCGGGCGCATCTTTCCGGACGAACCGCTGGTCGAACTGCCGGCGGACCACCCCATCTACCGGGCGCCCTTCCGCTTCCCGGCCGGCCTTCCCAAGATCCATGAGCACGGCGGCGGACCCCCGCGCGGCCTGGGAGTGTTGTACAATGGACGGCTGGTCATCTTCTATTCCTTCAACACCGACCTGGGCGACGGGTGGGAGGACGCCGCGGTGCACCAGGACCCCCCCGCCGTCCGTCGCGCCGCGCTGGAGATGGGCGCGAACATCATGGTGCATGCGCTGACCCACTGAGGGGGAGAGGCCGGCACGAGCTTCACGTGCTTTGACACAGGAGGTGGGCTAACTTAAGTTTATGGTAGGAGATAGCAAAACCGTGCCCCGCGCGCGCGAGCGCCGCAACCGGATCCGGACCAAGCTCATCGTGACCTTCATCCTGCTGGTCACAGTGATCATCGGAGCCAGCGCGATGGTCTGGTACCGCGTCACGACCGACCATCTCCGGCGCGAGCTCGAGAGTCGGCTGCTGGCGATCGCCGAGGCGAGCGGGCTCGTCTTCGACGAGAATCTGACGACCGCGCTGGTCAATGACCTCGGACCCCGGACCCGGGGTCTGGCGCAGGAGCAGCTCAAGGAGATCAAGGCCCGGCTCGACGTCCGCGAGGCGTACGTGTTCGACCGCCGCCTCCGGATCCTGGCGACGACCGACACCGAGGGAATGGACATCGGCGCGGAAGCGCCGGGGCTGGCGAACTTCGCCAGCGAGATCGACCGGGCGTTTGCCGGCGAATCGGTCGTCACGGTTCCCTTCAGCGACGCCGCCGGCACGGTATACCAGACCGCGCTCGTGCCATTGATGGGGTATCGTGACGGTGACCGCGGCCGGCCCGCCGTGCTGGCCGTCATCGGGGTCGACCTCTCGCTGGGTTTCCTCCAGATCATGGAGGACTTTCGCCGGCTGACGATCGTGCTGTCGCTGATCGGCATTCTGCTCACGGTCGGGGTGGGGGTGCTCTTCGCCCGGTCGCTGTCGGGGCCGATCGGCCAACTGGTCTCGTCGGCGGAGCGGATGGAGCGGGGTGAGCTGAACGAACCGATCACGGTCGTGGCGCGCGACGAGATCGGCTATCTCGGCAACGCCCTGGAGAACATGCGACGCGGCATTGTCCGGCGCGATCGCCACTTGCGCACGATGCTGGCGGGTGTCGCCCACGAGATCCGGAATCCGCTCGGGGGCATCGAGATCTTCGCCGGGCTCCTGCGCGACGAGATGGATGCCGGCGACGGACGTCGCTCGCATCTGGAAAAAATCATTCGCGAGGTGCAGCACCTGAAAACGATCATCAACGAATTCCTGATCTATGCCCGGCCGCGGCGGGCGCTGCTGGAGCCGTTCCTGCTGCGCGAGGTGCTGGATGACGTGGTGTTCCTGCTCTCCGCCGACGCCGAGACGCGCGAGCTCGACATCGTGGTCGAGATCGCGGATCCGGAGCTCAGCGTCCACGCCGACGTCGAGCAGATCAAGCGGGCGCTGCTGAACCTGATCAAGAATGCGGTGCAGGCGTCACCGATCGGCGGCCGGGTGGAGATCAAGGCGCAGGAGATCAACGAAAAGGTGCGCATTCTCGTCAAGGACTACGGCAACGGGATTCACCCCGACCACCTCAAGCAGATCTTCGATCCCTTTTTCACCACCAAGGGGGCGGGGGCCGGGCTGGGGCTCTCCATCGTGCGCTCGATCATCGAGGAGAATGACGGGGAAATCTGGGTCGAGAGCGTGCCCGGGGAGAAGACGATCTTCTTCGTCGTCCTCCCGGCGACGGCGGCGGCGGGCAGTCGGTTCCGGTCGTCCGAAGCCGTCGCGGTGGAGGGGTAGCGGCCGTGGCGCGCGTCGTCGTCGTCGAGGACAACCCCACCATGCGGGACGGGCTCGAGCAGATGCTCGCCCGCGCCGGCCACACCGTGGCGTCGGCGGAGAACGGGGAGGCCGCGCTGGTGGCCTGTCGGGCGGCGCCGACCGATCTCGTCATCACCGATTTCAAGATGGATGGCATGACCGGGCTGGAGCTGCTCGACACGGTGCGGAAGCAGGCGTTTCCGGGCGAGCCCGAGGTCATGCTGATCACCGCCTACGGGACGATCGACATCGCGGTCGAAGCGATGAAGCGGGGGGCGGTCGACTTCATTTCCAAGCCGTTCGATCCAAACGAGTTCAAGGTGCGCGTGGCGAAGGCGCTCCAGACGCGCGACCTGCGCCGGGAGCGCGACACGTTCAAGGCCGAGACGGAGTACCTGCGCGAGGAGGCCGAGCATCCGTTCGGCGAGATCGTCGGCCACTCGGCGGCGATGCTGCAGATCTTCGAGTCGATCCGCAAGGTGTCGGAGGCGACGTCAGCGGTCTATATCTACGGCGAGAGTGGCACCGGCAAGGAGCTCGTCGCGCGGGCGATCCACCGGCAGAGCCCGCGTCGGAACGGGCCGTTCATCAAGGTCAACTGCTCGGCGCTGGCGGAGAGCCTGCTCGAGTCGGAGCTCTTCGGGCACGAGAAGGGCGCCTTCACCGGCGCCATCCGCGAGCGCAAGGGCCGCTTCGAGCTGGCGCACCAGGGCACCCTGTTCCTCGACGAAATCGCCGACATCGCGCCGGGAACCCAGGTCAAGCTGCTCCGCGTGCTGCAGGAGAAGGAGCTGGAGCGGGTCGGCGGCGAGAAGACGATTCAGGTGGACGTCCGCATCATCAGCGCCACCAACAAGGATCTGGCGCCGCTGGTGGCGCAGGGCGCCTTCCGCGAGGACCTCTTCTACCGGCTCCACATCATTCCGATCGAGATCCCGGCGTTGCGGTCGCGCAAGGAGGACATCCTGCCGCTGGTGACGCATTTCCTCGAGACCGTCAGTGGGGAGATGGGGAAGTCGGTGCGGGGCATCAGCGACGACGCCCTGGCGCTGCTCCATGCGTATGACTGGCCGGGCAACATCCGGGAGCTCGAGAACGTGATCGAGCGCGCGATCGTGCTGTGCGAAGGGGATCTCCTCGACGTGGGCGAGTTCCCGCTCGACCGGCGGCTGGTGCGCGCGGGCGGCGGAGCGGGCGCTCGGGGAAGCGGCGAGGCCGCCGGCTCCAGCGTGCCGGCCGTCGGGACGGTGGCGCTCGACGCCGCGCTCGAGGATCTCGAGCGGGCGATGATTCAAGCCGCGCTGGAGAAGGCCAACGGGGTCAAGACCAAGACCGCCAAGCTGCTGGGGATCAAGACCAGCGCCCTCTACTACAAGCTGGAGAAGTATGGGCTGGCCAGCGCCGACTAACCGGTACGCCGTGGCCGGCGCGCTGGCGTGCGTGGTGGCCTTCCTGGTGTTGGGCCTGTCCGTCGCGCCGCTCCGCGCCCAGGGGCCCAGCATCGCCGAATATCGCCGGTTGATCGGGGAACGGGTGCGGGACATCGAGCGACTCGAAGCGCGCAACGCCGTGCTCGAGGCGCGCGGCGACTCACTCGCCCTGGTGAAGCGCCGGGCGGACCCGGGCGGCACCCAGTTCATGACCGTTTCGAACGCGATCCTCGAAGCCTCCCAGCAGATCACCGGGATCCAGCGCCAGCTCCGCACGCTCTACGGTCAGGTCCGTGATCTCAAGACGCGCCTCTACGTGGCGTACAACGACGCCATCGCGCAGACGAGCCAGCAGATCGAGCGGCTGCCCAAGACGGCCCCCAATACCCGCGAGCTCCGCCGCCTGACCGACCAGCTGGGGGAATACGTGCTGGCGCGCGAAGTGCTGGTGGGGGAGATCGAGGAGGCCCAGGTGGATCTGTATCTCCCCGAGCTGGTGTTCGATCCCTCGGATGGGCCCACCCAGCTCGAGCACAAGGAGGCCTTCGCCCGCGACGCGATGGACAAGATCGACCTCCAGATCGCCGCGATTCAGGGACAGATCGCCAAGGCCGTTCAGCGCAAGCGCACCGCCGAGGAGCTCCGCCGCCTGCGTGACGACATCGAGCTCTGGGGTGACGCCCAGGCGCGGGCCAGCGGCGATCAGATCGAGGCGATCCTCGAAGGGCGCGCGGCGGGCCCGACGAGGCCATCGGTCTTCGACGATCCGGACGCCCGCATCCGAGAGCTGCAGCGGCGCCGGCTGGAATTGCTCGAGAAACGCCAGGAGTACGAACGCAAGGCTCGGCAGTTCGCTGAACGCCTGCGCGCCTTTTATCGTTAACGCATGCGGAGGAGGATGTCCCTGATGCCGTTTTCTCATCCCGCGCCCCGGCTCGGTCTGGTGGCGTTCGCCCTCGTGCTCCTGCCCGCCACCGCCCGGGGCCAGACCCCGTGGGAGTACGATCACGATGTCCGGGTGAGCTACGAGTTCGACGACAACGTCAGGGAAGAGTCGATCGACCCCGTCCGCGCCCAGGTGGCGCGGCTCGCCTACAGCGGCGACCTGCTCTGGGGCGCGGCCGGCGAGCAGCGCCTCACGCTGTCGTACCAGGGCGGGCTCAAGCGCCACTTCGGCGTGGCCGGCGACGCGCTGGCCGAGGAGGGGCAGCTCGACGTCACCAACCAGTTCGTCAACGAGGGCCGGGTCGGCTACCTGCGCCGGGTGACGGACATCATCGCGGTGGGGGCCACAGCCGGGCTGAAGAACCGCAAGTGGATGGACGGGTTCTTCTTCATCAACGAGGACGGCTTCACCAAGCTCTCCGCCGGGGTGAACGCGTCGGTGACGCTGGCACCGCTGGCGCTCGGTCGTCCGGCGCGACTCGACGTCGGCGGGCGGTGGAGCTCGATCGACTTCGAGAACCTCGACCAGGCCTTCGGCAACGACTCACGGGGCGGTTACGCCTCGCTGTCGAAGCCGTTCGGCGATGACGTCGCCGCCACCGGGTCCTACACCTATGATCGGATCCACTACCCCGGGCGCGGCGTGCTGACGCCGCTGGATACCGATCCCGCCAACATCCTCCGGGGCGTGACGCGCGACCGGCAGGAGGACCACCAGCATGTCCTCGGCGTCGAGGTGACGCGGCTGGGGGACTTCGCGGTGCAGGCCGAGTACAACTTTCTGTACAATGTGTCGAATTCGTTCGGTTTCACCTACGTGAGCCACAATTTCGGTGTCCAGTTCCTGCGGCGGTTGCCGTGGGAGCTGACTGCCCAGGTGTACGGCCAGATTCAGCTGCGGTCGTTCGCCGAGCCGGTGCCGAACTTCACCGGCGGCTCGCTGGATGTCGGCGAGGCCGACAGCAATGTGCTGCTGCTGCGGCTGGTCAAGGACGTGACGCCGGATTACGCAGTGGAGGTGCGGTACGGCAGGTATCGGAACGAGTCGATTACGCTGAATGATTTCTTTACCAAGAATATCTACGCCGTAGGCGTCACGTACCGACCGTAGCTTCGTCGATAATTGATGCGGTCAGGGGCGGGTTGATGGATACAAATAACGACGTAGCCCGAGTATTGGGGGTCGTGGCCGCTCGGCGGCGGCGGCGGCGGTGGAGGGTGGTGGGATGGATGGGCGTGGCGGCGGTGGCGGCGGTTGGGGTGCTGCTGGTGGGGTGGGAGCTGGCGGCTGGATGGTGGGGTGTGGTGGCTGGCGTGCGGTGGGTGGGGTATGTCGGGGTCGTCATCCTGGCGGCGGGTGCGGGACTTGGGGTGGTGCGGTGGGGACGCAGGGGGATAGGGGGAGAAGGCGAGGTGGTGCGGCGGCTGGAGCGGTTGTTTCCGCAGGCGCGGGGGGTGTTGCGGGACGCGTGGGGCGGGGCGGCGGAGGGGAGCGGCGCGGGCGAGCTGCAGGCGGTCCGGGCGGACATCGGGCGGCGGTGGCTGGCGGCGCGCGGCGGCGAACGGCTCGATGGCGCGCTGGCGGAGTCAGATCGGGCGCTGGGTCGGCGCGCGCGGCGCGTCACCGCGGCGCTGGCCGTCAGCGTGGCGCTCGCGGCGG
>JBHENR010000005.1:0-5560 GCA_046262555.1 Gemmatimonadota bacterium
GCGGTGGGGGAGCGCGACGAGGTGGCGGGGATCTCGCATTTCCTCGAGCACATGTTCTTCAAGGGCACCACCCGGCATCCGCTGGGGGCGATGGACCGGCTGGTCAAGGAAATGGGCGGCTACAACAACGCCGCCACCTCGATGGAGTACACCCACTACTACATCGTGGCGCCGGCCGAGCATGCCGTGCTGGCGCTCGATCTGCTGACGGATCACCTCACCGACCCGGCGCTGCCGCCGGACGAGCTCGAGCGGGAGCGCCAGGTCGTCAAGGAGGAGATCCGGCGGAAGGACGATTCGCCTCACGGGCGGCTGTTCACCGCCCTGATGAAAGGCGCGTTCGGAGCCACGCCGTATGCCCGGGAGGTCCTCGGCACGCCTGGCTCCCTCGACCGAATCACGCCAGCGGTGTTGCGTGACTACTGGGCCGGCCACTATCGCGCCGACCGGCTGGTGGTGGCGATCGCGGGTGACGTCGAGCCCGGGGCGGCGGTCGCGGCCGTGGCCGACCGACTGGGGGGGCTCGGGGGGTCGAACGGCGCGGCGCCCCCCCCGCCGCCCCCGCTGGTGGCCCCGTCGATGTCGGACCAGGGGATGGACGTCGGCCAGGGATACCTCGCGTGGGGCTTCGGCACGGCGGGCCGCGCCGACCTGGCCGAGCTGTGCGCGCTGGAGGTCGCGGTCACGATTTTGGGCGACGGCGAGACGTCGCGCCTTTACCGGCGGCTGATCGACGAGCTGCGGCTGGTGACCGCCATCGGCGCCTGGACGTACGGCCTGGCGGAGACGGGACTTCTCGGAATCGACGCGGTCTGCGCACCCAACCGGCGCGCCGAGGTGGAGGCCGAGATTGCCGAGGTCCTGGCGGCGGCCGCGGCGCACGGGGTGGCCGACGCCGAGGTGCGGCGGGCGCAGACGATGCTGGCCGTCGATTTTGCCTATGACAACGAGACCAACGCTGGGCTCACCGGCACGCTGGGGGAGTTCGAGGTGCTCTACGGGGCGGCCGAGGCGTACCGCGACGTGCTGCGCGGGATCGCCGCGGTCACGCCGGACGCGGTGCACGCCGTCCTCGCCGCGCGGGCCGACCCCGCCCGCGCTGTCCGCGCCTGGGTGGGCCCCAATGGGGCTTGAGCACGCCCGCCATGTCCTGCCGGGAGGCACGACGGTCCTCACCCGGCCGCTGACCGGCAACGACATCGTCGTCCTCAAGGCGTTCCTGCCGATGGGCGTCCTCTACGAAACCGACGCCGATGCCGGGTTGTCGAGTCTGGTCCAGAGCTTGCTGCCGCGGGGGACTGCGACGCTGGCCGCGCGCGAGCTGCAGGACGCCCTGGCCGAGCTCGGCGCCGAGCTCGACGCCGGCTCGGGCGTGGACCTCGGCACCATCAGCCTGCGGGCGACCGAGGCGACCTGGGAGCGGGCGCTGCCGCTGTTTCTCGAGACCCTGACGGCGCCCGCGTTCCACGCCGAAGAGGTGGCCACCGAGATCGAACAGACGCTCGGCGCCATCGAAGCCCGCGAGGACCAGCTCGTCGCCCGCGCGATGGATCTGTTCCGCGTCGTCTTCTACGGCTCGCATCCCGGCCACAAGCCGGTGCTGGGATACCGCGAGACGGTGCGCGGGTTCGACCGCGATCGCGTGGTGGCGGCGGCGCGGCGATTCTATCGCCCGGTGCCACCGATCGTCGTGGGCGTGGGCCGCTTCGACCCCGCCGTGCTGATGCGGGCGCTCGAGGACGCCTTCGGCCGCGCTCCGCTGGTGCCGCCGGAACCCCGGCCCGCGCCGCCGACGCCAGGGGTGGGGACGCGCCGGCTGGAGCTCGACCGCGACGCGGCGTACCTGGTCCACGGCTATCCCGCGCCATCGTACCTCGACGCCGACTACCCGGTGGCGCGCCTCACCGACGCCATTCTCGGCGGCTCGATGGCGTCGCGGCTGTTCATCGAGCTGCGGGAGAAGCGGTCGCTGGCGTATCAGGTGTCGTCGCTCTACGCCGATCAGGTCGACGGGTCGTTTCTCGCCGGCTACATCGTGACCGATCCGGGGCGCGCCGACGAGGCCGCGGCCGGTCTGGCCACCGAGTTCGCCCGCCTGATCAGCGAGCCCGTCACCGCCGACGAGCTGGCCAGCGCCAGGCGCTATCTCAAGGGGCATCATCTGATCGGGGCCGAGACCAACGGCGCCCAGGCGAGCCGGCTCGGTGTTTACGAGGCGCACGGCCTGGGCCAGGATTTCGGCGACCGGTGGCTGGCGGCGATCGAGGCGGTGACGCCGGAGGCGATCCAGGCGCTCGCCCGCCGCTGGTTCGATCGCGAGCCGGTCCGGGCTGCCGTCGTTCCGACCGGCACAACCCTCTGACACACAGCGACTTCCCGCACTCATGATTGGTCTGCACGGTTTCCCGCCCAACGCTGTTTTGTAACCTCTTCTGTAGTGCGTGCTAAAACTGCTACCTCAGATAACGGCTAGATAACGGCTGCTGCGTAACTAGTCCTCCGGTTGTCCCGGCGCTGTAGCGGCGTGACCTGTCAGTCCCTCAAGGCAATTTTCGCGGAGGTAGATCATGAAGGCGTTCCGAGGCTCGAGCATAGGACTTGCCAGTATTATCGCTATATGGTTGGCCTCTTGCTCGCACGAGGCAAATCCTTATCGTGCCAATCACGGCCAATTGTCCGCCAGTGCTTCCAGTAACGAAAAGATCGCGGTACTTCTTGCTCTTTCACTCAGGGACACATCTCTTCGCGCACTTCTGCACGCACGAATCTCTGGTTCGACGGAGCGGGAAAAGAAGCTGCATTTGCAGACACTCGTGGCTCACGAGCGTGGACTCTTTCAAAGAATGGCAACAGCGGCACGCCTTTCCGAACCGGAGCTGACGGCGTTTCTCAATCAACTGCCTTCGATGGAAGTGTATCTACCATTTGGACCCCACAGGCAGGAATGGGACGGCACATCCAATCTAATCGTAGCTACCGCCATGTCGGACAACGACGTCCCCTATGGTATTACGCTAGACGGCCGCGAAGTGAGTTTGTCCCGTCAGACTCCACCTCAGGATCCTGTCCTAGCCATTGTTCCCGCTGAGAGCTTTGACGAAGCAGGTAGGTCACTCCGCCCATCTCAAGACTGTCTTCCTGAGGACCCAAACTGTGGGGGGACTGGGACGCCCGCCGAACCTGGTCTGTACCTCACGGCAGACTATATCAGCGACCTGAAAGAGCCTTGGATTAAGGGCGAGCCAGAAATAGAGATTCATACTTTCGTAAGGAATTCCTCGTCTGGCGATGGCAAGCAAGTGCGATGCATTGCAGAAAGCAAAGCTGGGAGTCTGAAATTCATCCAGAATGGCAATTATTATCAAGGCAGCGCCTTCATTGCACCTCAGTCAGTGCTCAATGTATTGCCGGCGGATCAAGGAGCGGTGTTCTTTGTATACGAAGACGATTTCTATCTTTGCTCCATCAAGGACACCAATTTATACAATGCGTTTATCACGGCTGCAGGCATATATGGCGGCCTCCACGCGATTGATAATCGGGACTGGCTGAGGGCCGCCGCAGCAGCGATCGCGGCCTTTATCACTCCGGGAAGTGATGACGATTATATCGGTGAGATTATCTTGGACGCGTGCACGGATCCCAATGGAACGTCCCACAATTCGGTCATCATCAATGGATCGAGTCGGGACGGCTGCGCGACGGTAGAAACACGATGAGGCTCCCCACGCTGGTCCCCCTCTTCATTCTGGCTGGAATTCAACTCCTCGGTGAAACGGTCCAGGCACAGACGGATCCGGGGCGGGGCATCGGCCCCTTGTTGGGCTATGAATGGGGGGCTGATGAACCGCTTGTTGGCGCCCGCGGGGTAACGCCCGAGCGGGCGCGAAGATGGTTTCCGGATCGAACGACCACTGAGGTCGTCCTGGGGTTCGAGCGAGGAATCAGCAGCACCCGTCTGTACTTCGATGATCAGTTTGTTCTCGCGCGGCGGAGGGGGAAACCGCTTCTCCTGTTCGGTGTCGGCTTTGGGGGAGTTCTGCGAGAATCACCCGGGCAGCATGGCTTCCAGGCCGGTTTGTCCGTGAGCGTGGAACCACGGCTTCGCGATCGATTGAACGGGCTCCTCATGTTCCGCGCGCTGGCGGGTACAGGAGAGCCTCAACACACCTATCAGGTGCTGCTCGGAGTCACCCGGGATTGATTGTCGCGCCGCCCGGCGGGTATGTTGACCACACCCGGGGGAGGGAGATCACGTGAGCCACGACAACGGCGGGACGCGCGCGGCGCGGTGGGATCACGGGCGGCGCGTGGTCGTCG
This sequence comes from Gemmatimonadota bacterium, assembly GCA_046262555.1. GTDB lineage: Bacteria > Gemmatimonadota > Gemmatimonadetes > JACCXV01 > JAHWKZ01 > JBHENR01. The sequence continues at coordinate 4,321 of JBHENR010000005.1, forward strand.
TCGACGGCGTGCGGACGCCGTTCGCCAAGGCCGGCACCGGGCTGGCCGGCGTGCCGGCGACCGAGCTGGCGCGGGTCGCGATCCGCGAGCTGCTCGAGCGGACCGGCATCGAGCCCGCCGCGCTCGATGAGGTGATCCTCGGCAACTCGGCGCCTCCCGCGGACGCCCCCAACATCGCCCGCGTGGCGGCGCTCGAGGCGGGCGTGCCGGTGACGGTTCCCGGCCTCACCGTGCAGCGCAACTGCGCCTCCGGTTTTCAGGCGCTGACCGAAGCCTACAACGCGATCGTCCTGGGTCAGGCCGACGTCGTCCTCGCCGGCGGCGTCGAGTCGATGTCCAACATCCCGCTGCACTATCCCAAGCCCTTCGCCGGCGTGATGGAGGGCGTCACCCGCGCCCGCTCCCTGCCGGGGAAGGCCGCCGCGGCGACCCAGCTCCGCCCCGCCCACCTCAAGCCCGTGGTCGCGCTGGCCGAGGGACTGACCGACCCCGTCTGCGGCCTCAACATGGGCGAGACCGCCGAGGTGCTGGCGCAGGAGTTCGGCCTCTCGCGCCAGGCCCAGGACGAGTACGCGCTGCGGTCGCATCAGCGGGCGGCGGCGGCGTGGAGCGAAGGCCGCTTCGCCGACGAGGTCGCCCCGGTCTTCGTGCCGCCGGACTACCGCGCGGTCGTCGCCGAGGACATCGGATTCCGGGGGCAGCAGTCGCTGGAGGCGCTGGCGAAGCTGCCGGCCGTCTTCGACCGCCGCCACGGCACCGTGACCGCGGGCAACGCCTCGATGATCACCGACGGCGCCGCGGCGCTGCTGCTCATGGAGGAGGGCCGCGCCCGCGCGGAGGGGTACACCCCGCTGGGCCGGCTGGCGGCGTTCGCGTTCGCGGGGCTCGACCCGCGGCGGATGGGCCTCGGGCCCGCGCTGGCGTCGCCGCGGGCGCTGGGCCGCGCCGGCGTCTCCCTCGAGGACGTCGGGCTGGTGGAGCTGAACGAGGCGTTCGCCGCCATCGTGCTGGCGAACCAGGAAGTGTTCCCGTCGCGCGCCTGGGCCGAGGAGATGCTCGGCCGGCCGGAGCCGATCGGCACGCTCCGCGACGAGCAGCTCAACGTCAACGGCGGCGCCATCGCGCTGGGTCACCCGATCGGCGCCACCGGCGCCCGGCTGGCGCTCACGCTGCTGCTCGAGATGGCGCGCCGCGATGTGCAGTGGGGCCTGGCCACGCTCTGCGTCGGCGGCGGACTGGG
>JBHENR010000006.1:0-4001 GCA_046262555.1 Gemmatimonadota bacterium
CATTCCACTCGCCCTCTTGGCGGTCCTCTCGGGGGCGCAGCTCTGGCGCACTGGCCATGGGAATGCTGCGGCGACGTGATCGTCGGGTGAGCTAAGGCCGTCGCATCACCCGCCGGGGCGTGGGACAAACTTGACAGTGGCGTAAGCGCCGTTCGTCACTGCGAGCATGGTCATCGCTTTACGATCTGCCGGTGGCAAGTGAAAACAGGTCCGGCGCGTTGTCCGGCTCGGAGCGGCCCGAGTCGGATACCTGGCCGCTCGAGGACCGTCATCCGAGTCGGACCCCGCGCCGCGACGGCTCAGGGGTTCCGCGAAGTCCCAGGCTGCATCCGGCCGTAGAGGTAGGCCGCGGCGAGGAGCAGGATCCCGAGGGCCACGAACGACAGGCCGCGGTAGGCGATGTCGAGCGCCGCGAGGTCGACGACGAACACTTTAAGCGTCACCACGCCAAGCAATGCCAGCCCCGCCAGGCGCAGCGGCGCCCGGCTGACCCGCAGCCCGACCACGGTGAGCACCGCGCCGACGAGCGCCCACAGCACGCTCAGTGCGACCTGCGCCTGCTTGGCCAGCTCCTCGACGGCGATGCCGCCGCCGATGCGCACCTGGAACAGGTCGACCAGCCCGATCGAGGCCGCGTACATCGCCACGGCGCCGGCGGCGAAGCCGGCCCACCGGCGCTCGGGATCCGATGGCGGCAGCAGCGAACGCGCGGCGAGCATGCCGGCGCCGGCCAGCGTGGCCAGGATCGCGCCGTTGAGGATCGGCGTGACGTCGGGAGCCGATGCGCTCACCCATAGTCGCTCGACCGGCGCGACCACCCCGAGCGCCTCGAGCCCGGCGGCCAGCGCCAGCGCGCGAGCGCCCCAGCCCAGCCACGGACCGATGGCCACGGCCCCGACGGCCAGCGCGGCCGCGATCACCGCCCAGCCCGCCACGGCCAGCGCGCCACCCAGCTCGATTGGCAGCAGATGAGCCATGGCGTAGGCCGCGGTGAGGATGCCGGCCGCGGTCCATCGGCCTTCGCAAGCCAGCGCGACGACGAGGGCGCCGCCGGCCACGATGACCGCCACGGTGGACCGCTCGTTGATGAACGGGATGCCGGCCGGGATGTCCGACGAGGCGAGGCCGTCGACCACTTCGGAGACGGGAAGCGCCTCGAAGAACGCGGCGGCCAGGAGGATGCCGGTCACGCCGGCCGCTGCGTAGAGCGCTCGGTCGGCGTAGGCGGTCCAGGTGACGCGCGCCGGCAGCCGGAACGGCACGCCGAGCAGCCGCCGCTGGGTGATGACCACGCCGGCGCCGATGGCGGTCAGTGCCAACGCCTCGGCGGTGCCGGCCAGCTCATGCGGAGTCGCGATGGCGGCGAGCGTCGCGGCTGCTGCGATCACCGCGGTCCGCCACGGGCGGTGGCCGCGCACGAGCCACGCCGCCAGGGCGGCGGCCAGGACGACGAACCCGAGCGCCATGCCGGAGGCGTTCACGAAGGGGAGCGCCCCGTCGGTGGCTGGTTCCGCCAGCGCGCCGACCGGGTACTCGACCAGCAGGACGTGGGCGGCCGCCAGGATGCCGAGGACGGCCGCGGCGATGCCGCTGAATCGGTGCCGTCGCTCGACCGCGATCCAGGCCAGTGCGACGGCCTCCGAGGCCCAGGCCAGCGGCACCCACTCGGCGCCGAGCTGGATGGGCACAGCCATCGTCACCGCCGCGATGCCGGTGCCGGCGGCGAGCATCCCGAAGGGGTGGCGGTCGCTCTCGCGGACGAGGAATGCGGCGGCCAGGGCGAGGTGGACGGCGGCCACGACCACCAGGAACAGGCCGCGCCATCGCTCGAGGTCGCCCTCGAGGATCTCGAAGCCGCCGACCACGATGACGGCTGCGGTGGCGAGGAGGAGCGTCGCCGACGAGGCGGCCAGGCGGTTGCGACGGACGAGCAGCTCGTCGCCGGCCGCCGCGGTCGCGTTGAGCAGCCAGTAGCCGCCGAGGGCGGCCAGCCCGATCGCCAGGGGCCGGTCGCCATACAGATACGAGGCCAGCTGCGGGACGCTGAGCACGAATGCCAGTGACGGGAGCCAGCGCCAGGACCGGAACAGCGCGATCGCGGTCGTTCCGGCCAGCGCGGTCCCGATGAACGCCAGCGTCAGCAGCGAGGCCGATGCGCCCATGACCGGGGGCGCGGCGAGCACCGCCACCAGCCCGAACACGGCGATAATCTCGGCGTCGTAGCGGATCGCCAGCGCCGCAGCAGCGGCCGCGGCGACGAGCGCCGCCGCCACCCCGAATTCGGGCGCGAAGAACCCGTGCAGCCGGGTGGCCGCGAAGAGGGCGAGCGAGAACACGCCGATGCCGACGGCCGCCAGCACGTGCGCCACGATCTGGCGCGGCCCGCGCAGCAGCCAGCCGCCCAGCCCGAACAGGCCGATGCCGGCGAGCAGCCCTATCGCCACGCGCAGCTCCGGACCGATCCAGCCGCGGCTGAAGGCCAGCCCCAGGAAGAAGACGCCGCCAAGGAACAGGGCCAATCCGCCGACGACGGCCAACAGCCGCCCGGCGATCAGCTCCTCGAGCTCGCCGAACGATCGGCTGCGCCATCGGTCCCAGGCGGTCTGGCGAGGCTCCGAAATCGGCGCGCGGATCGCGGACGGCGAAATCTGCGCGGGCGCGGCGATCAGTCGGGTGGCCATCGGCGCAAGGGGCTCGGACGCCGCTTCAGGTGCGCGTTCGGGTGCTGCGACCGGTATCGGCTGCGCGTCGTGCTCGAGCAATCGAATGCGCCCCTGGAGCGCCGTGATCTCGCCGTACGCGAGGAAGGCGAGCAGCCCGATGGCCGCCGCCGTGATCGGCTCGGTGACGAATAGGAAGAGCAGAACCGCCAGGAGCAGTCCGAAAGCCAGCGTCTTCACCCCGATGAACCTCCCATTTTGCGTGTCTGCTTCGGACCACCATATCGGCGCTGACCTGCGGTCCGACTGCGGTCTCGAATCCGGGTCATCTGTGTCCCTGGAACTCAATAGGTGAATCGGCGATAGGGTGCGGCGCCCTGCGCTGATCGATAGAGCCATGGTTTTCTAGTCGACAGTTGATACCCTCGGACTGCCTGATTGCCAAGCCCGAGCCGCGAGCAGATCGATCGTCAGCTGACCGATGCCGGCTGGATCGTGCAAGACCGTGCTGGCGCGAATGTGAGCGCCGGCTCCGGCGTCGCTGTCCGAGAGTTCCCGTTGAAGGGCCGCCCGGTCGACCACCTCCTCTACCTGGACGGACCCGCGGCCGGGGCCGTTGAGGCCAAGAAGGAGGGCTGGACGCTCGCCGGCGTCGAGGCGCAGTCGAAGCGCTACTCGGAAGGTCTCCCGCATGCGCTACCGGCCTACCGGCGCCCACTCCCGTTCCTGTACGAGTCGACCGGCAAGGAGACATTCTTCACGAACCTCTCGACCCGAGCCGCGAAGCCAAGAGGTCTACACCTTCCACCGGCCGGAGACGCACCGGGACTGGCTCCAGCAGGCCGGCTACGAGCAGAGCCGCCGAGCCCTCCCCGGCGTGGCCGAGCCGCTGGCGCCGCGCACCGAACGGGACGTGCTCGGGGGGCTGATCCACGACCGGCATCGGGTCCCGGGCATCAGCTAGCGGTGTCGTGAGGGCGAGGGCGCGATGGGGGCCGCGGCTGTAGTTGCTCGGCATACGTCCGGGGCGAGTATCACGGACTCGCCGCGTGATCGGATCTGGGTCTTCGACCCCCACGGGCTCGGGAGGATCAGCAGCTCCACGGCCTGACCGACGCCAACCTCCTGCGCCACGCCAGCGGCCAGCGGCCAGCGCCGCGCGATCGTCATCGAGAACATCGCCGACTTCCAGCCCCAGACGATGGTCGCCATCCTTATCTGGACCGTTTTCGCGCCCGGCTGGTGTCCATGCGTACCGTGACGAGATCTGAGGGAGCTGCGTTGGCACGCACGTCCTACCGATCCGGCGGCGGAGGCAGCCCTCAGGCGCGTCCCAGGTGG
>JBHENR010000007.1:0-9262 GCA_046262555.1 Gemmatimonadota bacterium
CCCCCGGCGCGATCGCGGGTGAGCCGGACCAAGGAAAGCGCTCTACGGAGGTGCCCGACCCTCGATGAGGACCGGGCAAAGAAGGGTCGCCGTACTCGCGCCGGGGGGGCGGGCCCGCAACCCCCCGGCGACCACCCGCCCACTCCGACGACCTACAACGACCTGATCCCCGCGATCACGTCCGCGCGCGGGCAAACAGCACGAGCCCCATCACCCCGAACACGCCATTGGCGAGCCACGCCGCCGTCACCGGCCCCAACCCGCCGCCGTAGCCGATCCCCTGCCCCACCCGCAGGAACCCCCAGAACACCATCGTGAGGAACAGCGCCAAGCCGAACCCCACCCCCGCGCTCTGCCGCCCCGCGTGCGCGGCGGAGCCGACCAGCGCCACGCCGAAGAGCACGATGATCAGGTTGGCGAAGGGGTACGAGAGCTTCACCTGCAGGTCCACCCGTTCGTTCCGGACCTCGGCGCCGAGCCGCTCCCGCTGGATGATGTACGCCTCGAGGTCGCGGTACCCCATCTCCTCGGGCTCCTTCTCCTCGGCCAGCAGCTCGCGCGGGGTCTCCTCGAGTCCCGGCGCGCGCAGCAGCGTGAACGTATACATCCGTTCGTCGCCCCCCTGGGGCGGGAACAGCCGCAGCTCTCCGTCGCGCATCACCCACATCTGGCGCCCGTCCTCCCACAGCATCGTCGGGGCATTGATGCGGAGAAACGTGCCGTCGTCGAGCTTGCGCTGGATCTCCACCTGCTCGGTGGTGGTGGCGCTGTCGTCGACGAACATCGCCCGCACCAGGTAGGTATAGCCGGCCGTATTCTGGTAGACGAAGTTGCCGCGATAGTTCTCGTAGTCGCCGCCCTCGCCGAGGATCTCCTCCTCATACATCTTGTTTACGAATTGATTGAGGCGCGGGACCAGCGTCTCGCCCAGCCCGAGGGTGGCCAGGCTGATCAGGAGCGCCGCCACGATGAGGGGCAGCACGATGCGGTAGAGACTCTGGCCACTCGATTTCATCGCCGTCAGCTCGCCGTGGCGGCCGAAATCCCCGATCGCCAGGATCGTCGCGATCAGCATCGCCATCGGCAGGGTGAGCAGCATGTTGTAGGGCATCAGGTAGAGGTAATACCGGCCCACCGTCGGCCACGAGGCCTCGTGGTCGAGATAGATGTCGATGTGATCCATCAGGTGGATCAGCACGAAGATGACCGACAGCGCGGCCTGCGCGACCAACAGGATCTTGGTGAACTCCCACAGCACATATCGGTCCAGCCGGCGCAGCCCGACCATCACGCCCGCCCCCGTCCCGGCCAGCGCAGCCAGTCCGGCCACCGCAGGGAGCGGCCAGCGGTCTCGCGCGCGGTGCGTCGCAGCAGCCACGCCCCCAGCCCGAAAAAGATGATGTTCGACATCCACATCGCCAGCCAGGGCGGCAGCAGCCGCCGGTCGGCCAGATTTTCCCCGCCGGTCAGGGTGAGGTAGTAGAACACGAACACGACCGTGCTCATGCCCATGGCGAAACCGTAGCCGCCCCGGCGGGCACGCACCCCGATGGGCGCGCCGATCAGGACGAACACGAGGCAGGCCACCGGAATGGCGAACTTCTTATGGTACTCCACCAGGTACTTGTTGCGCTGGCGCTGGGCGTAGTCCACGCCCTCGCTCAGCCGCTCAACGATCGTCACCCGGTAACGCGCCTCATCCAGCGGCAGGCCGATCCCCTCATCGCCGGGGAATAAGGGCAGTGCCGCGGCCGCCGCGCTGTCCGGCGCGGCGGTCTCCCGCGGCACGCCATCGACGAGCAGGGTCACGTGCTCGACGACCTCCTCGGCGACGTCGGCCCGGGCGGTCCGGATCTTTTCCTCCTCCGCGCGGACGTTCAGCATGAGGGTGCCCAGATCCATCTCCCGATCGCTGCGCATGCCGGCCAGCTCGTTCGCCCGCTGCAGCCGCGAGCCGACGCCGTGGATGATGAGGCGCTGGCGGGTGAACGCCAGCCGCTCATACTCGCCCGGCGTCATGATGTCGCGATGGTGCACGGTGCCGTTCCACAGCGTCATCACCGCGTCCTCGCCATCGGGGGCGTAGTCGAGCCGGCCGCTGTCGGCGACGATCGTCCGCTGGACCTGCAGATCGGTGAGATCGAAGATCCGCACCCCGTACATCATGTTGGTCTGGCGATCGATCCGCTCGGGGAGCAGGCGGTACTCGCCCAAACCGGTGGGGTCGTTAATCCGTTGTTCCTGCAGCACCACCGTCGGCTTGGTGCGCTGAATATCCTGCATCAGCTGGCTCAGTCGATGATTGGCGTCGGGCAGCAGCGTGTCGTTGCCCCACACCGTCAGCCCCGCGAGCAACAGCGCCCCGCCGAGGGTTGGCAGCAGGATCTGGTGAAAGCCGACGCCATTGGCCTGGATGGCGGTGACCTCGTTGTCGCCGGCGAGGCGCCCGAAGGCGGCCATCGTCGCCACCAGCACCGCCATCGGGACGGTGATCGCGATAGTGAGCGGGATCGACAGCAGAAAAACCTCGAGGATGACGCCCGCGCCGAGCCCCTTGCCGGCCAACGACTGGAACTGGCGCGCGACCTGATTCATCAACAGGATGAAGGTGAAGACCGTGAGGGAGAACCAGAACGGACCCAGGTGCTCCCGGAAGGCGTACCACGAGAGCGTGCGGGCGTTGACCCATCCGCGCCACCGGCTCATCGGCGGGGCGCTTGCCGCGGCCCGCTCCGGCCGTATATTCGGCTCCTCACCCGCACAGCTATCCTCCATCCGGAGTTACAGTTACGGACTTTCCGCGTTGGTCTGGGGTTGGCCCAGCAAGGTAATACCCGCGATTCACCCTGAACAAGCACGGGTCGCCTGATGGTGTTCCCCCGTCTGAGTGTACGGACCGCGCTGCTGGCGCTGGTCGCGGGTGGTCTGTGGTCGGCTCCCGCCGTGGCGCAGGAGATCGTCCAGCCGCGCGCCCCGGTGGTGCGGTGGCGGCCGGCGCCGTCCCCCGCCGCGCTGGCGACCCGCCCCGTCGGCGGCTTCGAGGGCACCCCCCTGCCGGCGGGGCTCGGCCCCCGCTACGACCCGTGGCTGGGAGCCGTCACGCCGCCGCGGGCCGCCGGGCTGCGCGGCGGCGACCGGCTGCCCGGGTTCAGCGGGGCGGATCTTACGGCCTACGTCGAGGCGTCCCGGGCGCGCGAGCGGGCGCGACTCTGGAACGCGGCCGTCGCCGAGCGCCTTTCGGGCCGGGCCCGGGTGGCGCAGGGGTTGATCCCCGAGTTCGAGAACCCGCTCAAGATCCCCCGTCCGCTGGCCCGCGTCTTCGGCGAGGGGTCCGAGTTCGACGTGCAGGGCAAGCTCCACCTGAGCGCCCTGGGGGCGCGGTCCCGTCAGGAGCCCGATCTGCGCTCGGAGCTGCTGCGGCGCACGCTCGGGGGATTCGATCTCGACCTCGAGCAGATCCTCGACCTGAAGATCCTCGGCACCGTCGGCACCAAGCTCGACGTGGCGGTGGACTTCAACTCGGCCCGCGAGCTCGACTCCAAGCAGCTCATCTCGGCGGCGTACACCGGCACCGAGGACGAGATCCTGAGGAAGATCGAAGTCGGCGACGTGCGGGTGCAGCTGCCTCCCTCCCGGTTCCTCGGCGCCGGCGTGGCGCGGGGGACGTTCGGCGCCCAGGCGATCGCCCAGCTGGGGCCGCTGGACCTGCGGTTCCTGGGGTCGAAGAAGGAAGGCCAGTCCACCGTGCGCTCGCTGTCGATCGCCCCGCAGGGCGGGGGGATCCTGCAGGAAGTGACGCTCGACATCAAGGACACGCAGTATCAGGACGACAAGTTCTTCCTCCTGTTCCACCCCGATTCCCTGGTGGCGGGGCACATCGCCTACCCCAACCCGGGGACGACGCTCATCAATCCCGCCTCGGCGCCGGCCGACGGCACGCTCAACCTCTGGCTCGATGACGGCAACTTCACCAACAACCGCGAGCTGGCGTCGAAGCCGGGCATCGCCCGGGTCAACCCCACCACCCCCGGCACCCGGGCGGACGAGGAGAAGCAGGGCAATTTCGACCTGCTGATCGAGGGCGATGACTACGTCCTCACCGACGGGATCGTGGTCCAGCTCAAGCGCCAGCTCAATGACGCGGAGATCCTGGCCGTCTCCTACGTCACGCGCGAAGGCACGGCGGTGGGGTCGCCGCAGGGCGCCGAGGAGCTGGATCTCAAGCTCATCAAGTCGATCAATCCCGATACGGTCCAGTTCACCTGGGACTATACCCTTCGCAACATCTACTCCCTGCGCGAGTCGAATATCGAACCCGGATCGCTCGGTCTGACGATCTATCGGGGCAATCAGGACCTCAAGCGGACGTTCGAGACGCTGGACGGCGTGAACCGCACCTACAGCGAGATCTTCGGTGTCGCCGACGCCAACAACCGCGTCGCCGTCCCGCGCCTCCTGCGCGATCCGTTCGGCGGGCCCGACTACCTGGTGCTCCCCAACGTACGGCCGTTCTTCCAGCCGACGACCCCCGACGGAGCGCCCATCCCGATCGAGCGGCCCAACCGCCGGCTGTACTTCAACAGCGACACGCGGCGGACGGCGCTCGATGACCAGATCTACTTCATCGAGGCCGCCTACCAGTCGCGCGGCGGTCTCTCGGGCGAGATCGAGCTGGGCGCCTCCAACATCATCGAGGGGTCCGAGCAGATCGCGATCGGCGCCGAGACGCTCACCCGCGGCGAGGACTATCAGATCTTCTATGACTTCGGGAAGGTGGTATTCTCGGATCCCGCCGGTCTCGCCGAGCGCCACCCGAATGACCGCATCAGCATCGCCTTCGAAGTGGCGCCGCTGTTCAACCTTGCGCCCACCACGCTGTGGGGCGCCGCCGGCACCTACGCGCTCGGCCAGCGGGCCGCCATCAATTCCACCCTGCTGGTCCAGCGCCAGGAGAGTCTCGCCAACCGGCCGATCCTCGGCGCCGAGCCGACCCGGACGCTGATCGCCGAGATCGACGGGGTCTATGCCCGGCCGCTGCCGATCCTGACGCGCTGGCTGGATGCCCTGCCGGGCGTCGACACGGAAGCGCTCTCGGACGTCTCCCTGCGCGGAGAGCTGGCGTGGAGCCAGCCGAACCCCAACACCGAGGGGCGCGTGTTCCTGAATGACTTCGAGAGCATCGAAGTGGCCAAGCGATTGAGCCTGTTCTTCCGTTCCTGGGCGTTCGCGTCGCGCCCCACCGAGAGCGACTTCCAGCTCACCGAGCTGGCCGATCTGCGGTGGTTCACGTTCGCGGCAGAGCGCGGGATCCTGCCGGGTCAGCGGGGCGTGAACCGGGGGGAGAATGTCTTTGCGATCGAGTTCCAGCCGCGGGGCGACACGCCGGGTGAGCGCGAGCGCTCCTGGCGCTCGATCCAGACGATCCTCTCCACCACCGGCGAGGACATCACGCGGCAGGAATTCGTCGAGTTCTTCGTGCAGGGCGAGTCGGGCACGCTGGTGGTCGACCTCGGCACGATCGATGAGGACGCGGTCCGGCTGGACGTCAACGGCGCCCCGGTCGGGCTCGCGGAGCTCGACACCGAGGAGATCAACCCCAACACGCGCGACAACAACCTCGACGTGGACGAGGACGTCGGGCTCGACGGGGTCGAGGGCAGCGACTTCGAGAACGTGCCCGGGGATGACGGCAACGATGACTTCGATCAGACGTTCGGGGGGGATGGCTTCCCGATAAACCCCAACGGCACCGAGAACAACACCACCCTCGACACCGAGGACAACAACTTCAATGGCCTCCTCGACCGGCAGGAGGATGTGCTGCGGTGGGAGGTGGACCTCCGCGATTCGCGCTACGAAGTGCCGGGCAGCCGCGCCGGCTCGGGCTATCGCCAGATCCGGCTGCCGCTGGTGAGCCCGGATGCGATCGTGGGCAGTCCGGACCTTCGCAACGTGCGCACGCTCCGGGTGACGGTGACGGGGGTCGAGCGCGGCGCGCCGGAGACGCTGATCAACCTCGCGCGGCTGGAGATCGTCGGCTCGACCTTCCTCAAGCGGGGCATCGTGGCCGCCGACGGCACGGTGCTGGCCGGGGCCCACAGCGACTCGCTCCAGATCGCCGCCATCAACGACGCCGAGAACCCGGTGTACGAGAGCCCCCCGGGCGTGGTCGCGGAGCAGGACCGGGCCGATCAGGTGGCCGGCCTCGACGGGCTGGTGCAGGAGCAGTCGCTGGAGCTGTTCTACCGGGGGCTCCCGCCCGGGGCGCGGGGGACGATCTTCCGCCCGCTGTTCGATCGCGAGTCGTACATCGATTACCACACCATGCGGATCTTCGTGCAGGGCCGACCCACGGTGCCGTCCGCCCAGCCCGATTTCTTCGTCGCTTTCGGCCTCGACACGCTGAATGTCTACGAGTACGCCGCGCCGCTCCGCGACCAGGAGTGGGAAGAGCACGTGATCGACTTCACCGTGTTCACCGCCTTGAAGGCTGCGCTGCTCGACAGCCTCGAGACGGCGGGCGGGCCCCGCATCGGCACGCGCGCGTCGGCCGACGGGCGCTACCGGGTGCGGATCGGCACGGAGGATACGCCCCCGCCCACCCTGACCGAGGTCAGCCAGCTCACGATCGGCGTCGAGAACTCCACCGGCGGTCCGCTGGACGGCTCCTTCTGGGTCAACGAATGGCGGCTGACGGAGCCGGTGCGGGAGGGCGGGGCGGCGCACTATGTGGATGCCCGCACCACGCTCGCCGACCTCGGCGAGTTGACGCTGACGTACGAGAACCGCGGCGGGCGGTACCGCGGCTTGAGCAGCGCCATCAACAACTTCTCCAGCGGCATCCTCGACGTCAGCGCGCTGGTGCGGCTGGAGAAGTTCCTGCCCGAGGCGTGGGGCATCGCGCTCCCGCTGACGTACGACCGGTATGGCCGCCGCGACGCGCCCGTCTACGAGGTGGGATCCGACATCCTGCTGGACGGCGACGGCGCGCAGGAGCGGGTCGCGCGCACCAGCGCGCAGAACATCATCACCGTGCGGGCCTATCGCGCGCGGGAGTCGTCGAATCCCTGGCTGGCGGCCACGCTCGACCGGCTGGAAGCCCGGCTGACCTACCGCGCGGAGTCGTTCGGATCGGTCGACCTCGACACCGATCGGGGACGGTGGGACACTTCGGTCGGCTACCAGCACGGGTTCCGCCAACGGCCGTTCTCGGTGGGCCTGGGGTGGCTGGCGGAACTGCCCTGGCCGGGGGCGATCCAGCGCAGCAGTGCGCTCCAGCGACTGGCGACGGCGAAGCTGAACCTGGTGCCGGCGACCGTATCGCTCACCGCCCAGACGATATTCGAGGACCGGACGCTGGAGAAGACGTTCGCCGACACGACCGATTTCACCGCCGATACCACCCGCAACCTGGGCGCGACCGCTCGCGTCGTGCTCCAACCCTTCACCTCGATGCGCGCGAGCCTGGGATGGGATGCAGAGCGGGATCTCATCTTTCCCGAAACGGTCGTGACACGCGGCCAGCTCGGGGTCGAAGCGCAGCGCAATCAGTCATTCGATTTCAACTGGACGCCGCCGGTGGCGAGCTGGCTGACGCCCCGCTACAGCTACGCCAGCTCATTCGCCCGCAACCATTCGCGGGAGGCCAGCCGCAGCCTCGACAGTCTCGATCTGCGGGATTTCTCCGTCATCGTCAGCCACAACGCGACCGTGGACCTGGCCGTCGACGGGCTGCTGGCGACCCTCTTCGGGAGCGCGCCGCCGCCGGGTCAGCCCGGCTCGGCCGCGCAACCCGCGCCCCCCAGCGCGAGCTGGTGGCAGCGGGCGGTGCACCCGATTCGCCTCGACCGCACCCGCCAGAAGACGGTGTCGTACGTGCAGGAGGACCTCGATCCCGGCGCCGCGTTCCAGCTCGGCCTGGGGGATCTGGACGGGGAGACCGGCGGGGCGCCGCAGCTCTTCAGCAGCAACGACGCGTGGGGCCTCGCCAGCGGATTGAACCTCTGGCGCGGCATGCAGCTCCGGGGCGCTTTCCGCAACGTGGTGACCGCCCGCCGCTACTTCACCGGCGACAACGCGACCCGCACCCGCACCTGGCCCGACCTGTCATTCCGCTGGAACGCCATTCCCCTGCCGGGCTGGGCCCGGCGCGTCGTGTCGACCACGGCGCTGACGTCGGACTTCGAACGCCGCCAGGGCGACAACCGCACCAACGGCGCGGTGCTGAACGACAGCGACCGCCGGCTCTGGGACCCGCTCGTCGGTCTCACCGTGGTGTGGGGCAATGGGTTGACGACGGATCTCCGCACCGTCACCAGCACCACCCGCTCGGAGGCAATTCGCGGCGGCACGCTGGACAACGAGCGGGAGGAAACCGCGACCGACTACCTCTTCAACCTCAATTATTCGATTCGGTCCGGCACCCGGCTCTGGGTTCCCTTTCCCACGCTCTGGGGGGTGCGGCTTCGCCAGCCGCTCCGGACCGCGCTGACGGTGGCGCGCCGGTACCGGGAGGATGCGACCGGGCTCACCGACCAGCCCCAGGACGTGGTCAACCTCAAGACCGCCACCACCGAAGTGCGGCCGTCGTTCTCCTACGAGTTCGGCCGGGTGACCTCCGGGTTCGCCCTCAGTTACCTGTCCCGCGCCGACCAGAAGCGCGACATTACCACCACCACCTATAGCATGGAGGCCTTCCTTGATTTTCTCTTCTAGCGTGGTCCGAGCCAGCCGCGTCGCGGGGCTCGCGCTGGCGGCCGTGCTGGCGTGCGACGGGGGGCCGACGCCGACCGGCGCGGCCGCGGGGTTCGACGCCGCGCTCGCCGACAGCCTGGTGCGCCAGCAGGTCGCCTTCGGGCCGCGCGTGCCCGGCACCCCGGCCCACGCCGCGGCGCTGACCTGGCTGACGGCGTACCTGGGGGAGCGGGCCGCGGTGGTGGAGACGATTCCCTTCACCCACGTCACGACCCAGGGCGTCACGCTCTCCCTCAGCAACGTCTGGGCGCGATTCAATCCGGCGGCGACTTCCCGCATCCTGCTCGTGGCCCACTGGGATTCCCGGCCGGTGGCGGAGATGGCGGCCGATCCGGCGGACCGCGACCAGCCGGTTCCCGGCGCCAACGATGGCGCCTCCGGGGTCGCCGTTCTGCTGGCCATCGCCGACGCCCTGGCGGATGAGCCGCCGGCCATCGGCGTGGACATCCTGCTGACCGACGGCGAGGACTGGGGCCACAACCCCGTCACCTTCAGCACGGTGCCGGCT
>JBHENR010000008.1:0-12976 GCA_046262555.1 Gemmatimonadota bacterium
GGCTTGCGTCGGCCGCCAGCCGCCGCACCGCCTGCAGGGTCTTGCGCTCATCGGCCAGCGTCAATCCATAGCCCGACTTGATCTCCACCGTCGTGATCCCCTGGGCGGCACAGGCCGCGAGCCGGGGCCGGGTGCGCTCCACCAGCTCATCCTCGCTCCGGCCCCGCAGATCGCGCACGCTGAACGGGATGCCGCCGCCCCCGGCGGCGATCTCCTGATACGTCGCCCCCGCCATTCGCCGCGCGAACTCGGCTTCCCGGGTGGCGCCGAAGACGGCGTGGGTGTGGCTGTCGACCAGCCCCGGCAGCGCCACCCCGCCGCGCGCGTGGAAGCGGGGCGCCGCGGCCAGCGCCGGCTCCGCCGCCAGCCGGGCCGGCAGATCGGCCATTCGGCCCCTGGCGGCGATGTGTCCGGCGCGGATCGAGAGCCAGGCGTCCGCCGTCACGTCGAGCGGACCCGACGCCGGCCGCGATCCCGTCGACGGGGCGGGTTCGACCAGCTGACCGATGTGGGAGATGAGGAGGTCGGCGCCGCCGGCCGCCGCCCCCGCCCCGTCGCTCACTCCGCGTGGTCCATCGGCAGATGGAGGCCATGCGCGCGGGCGGTCGCCCGCGCCGCCACATAGCCGGCGTCCGCGTGACGGGCGACGCCGAGGCCGGGGTCGTTCGTCAGCACCCGTTCCAGCCGCGCCGCGGCGTCGGGCGTGCCGTCGGCCACCGTCACCTGACCGGCGTGGAGGCTGTTGCCGATCCCTACCCCGCCGCCGTGATGAAACGACACCCAGGAGGCGCCACTGGCGGTGTTGAGGAGCGCGTTGAGGATCGGCCAGTCGGCGATCGCATCGGAGCCGTCACGCATCGCCTCGGTTTCCCGGAAGGGGGACGCCACCGAGCCGGTGTCGAGGTGATCGCGGCCGATGACGATCGGCGCGGCCAGGGTGCCATCGGCGACCAGACGGTTGATCCGCTCGCCCAGCCGCCACCGGTCGCCCTGGCCCAGCCAGCAGATCCGGGCCGGGAGGCCCTGGAACGCCACCCGCTCGCGGGCCAGGCGGATCCATCGCTGGAGCGAGACGTCGGCGGGAAACAGCTCGCCCAGGGCGGTGTCGATGTGCGCGATGTCGGCCGGGTCGCCCGACAGCGCCGCCCACCGGAACGGTCCCTTCCCCTCGCAGAAGAGCGGCCGGATATACTCCGGGACGAAGCCCGGAATCGCGAACGCATCGGCGACGCCGGCATCGCGCGCCTGTCCGCGCAGATTATTGCCATAATCGAACGCCACCGCTCCCGCTGCCTGCAGGTCGAGCAACGCCCGGCAGTGGACGGCCATCGACGCCAGCGCGCGCGCGATGTACTCGGTGGGCTCGCTGGCGCGGAGCGCCGCGGCGGCGTCGAGCGACAGGCCCGCCGGCACGTACCCGTCGAGCGCGTCGTGCGCACTGGTCTGATCGGTGACGACATCAGGGACGGCGCCGCGCCGGACCAGTTCCGGCAGCACCTCGGCGCAGTTCCCCGCCAGCCCGACGGAGAGCGCTTCCCCGGCCTGCGCGGCCCGCGTGACCCGGCCCAGCGCCGCGTGGAGATCGGGCGCGACCTCGTCCAGGTAGCGGGAGTCCACCCGGCGCGCGAGTCGCGCCCGGTCGACGTCCACGATCAGGCAGGCCGCGCCGTTCATGGTAGCGGCCAACGGCTGGGCGCCGCCCATGCCACCGCACCCGCCGGTGAGGATCCAGCGGCCGCGCAGCGCACCGTCGAAGTGGCGCCGCGCCACCTCGGCGAACGTCTCATACGTTCCCTGGAGGATGCCCTGGGAGCCGATGTAGATCCAGGAACCGGCCGTCATCTGGCCGTACATCGTGAGGCCGAGCCCCTCCAGCCGGCGGAACTCGTCCGCGGTCGCCCAGCGGGGGACGAGATTGGCGTTGGCGATCAGCACCCGGGGCGCCCAGGGATGGGTGCGGAAGACGCCCACCGGCTTGCCGGACTGAACGCAGAGCGTCTCGTCGTCGGCGAGCGTCTCGAGCGTCGCCAGAATCGCCGCCAGGCAGGCCGGGTTCCGCGCCGCCTTCCCCGACCCCCCGTACACCACCAGCCGATCGGGATCCTCGGCCACGTCGGGATCGAGGTTGTTGCAGAGCATTCGGTAGGCCCCCTCCTGGTGCCACCCGCGGCAGCGGAGCGTCGTCCCCCGCGGCGCGCCGCGGGCGAGGAGTGTGGGCGCCGGCGCCATCAGGCGAGGTGGACGGGGGCCGGTCCGCGCGCGGTCACGGCGCCGATCCGGACCGCGTCGCTCCAACCGGCCGCCTGGAGCGCCGCCACCAGCCCCTCGGCGCGCGCGGCCGGCAGGCTGAGGAGCAGCCCGCCGCTGGTCTGCGGATCGAACGCGACGAGGCGCAGCGCCTCGGGGACACGCTCCCCGATCGCGACCCGCGGGCCGAAGTAGTCGCGGTTGGCGTGGCCGCCGCCGGGCACGTGGCCGGCCAGCGCGTGAGCTTCGACGCCCGCGAAGCGCGGCAGCGCCGCAGCCTCGATCGTCAGGGTGACGCCGCTGGCGTCGGCCAGCTGGACGGCGTGGCCGAGGAGGCCGAACCCGGTGACGTCGGTGCCGGCCCGCACGCCGGCCGCCAGCGCCGCCGTCATCGCCGAACGGTTCAGCCGCTTCATCGAGGCGACCGCGGGTTCCAGCGCCGCCGCGGTCAGGGCGCCCCGCTTGAGGGCGGTCGTCAGGATGCCGGTGCCCAGCGGTTTCGTCAAGATCAGCGCGTCGCCGGCCCGCGCGCCGGCGTTGGTGATCAGAAGATCGGGGTGGGCGGTGCCGGTCACCGCCAGGCCGTACTTGAGCTCCTCGTCCTGGATCGAGTGGCCGCCGATCACCGCGCAGCCCGCCTCGTGCGCCTTGTCGGCGCCCCCGGCGAGGATCGCGCCCAGGATCTCCGGCTCGAGGCCCGACGGCGGCCAGCACACCAGCGCCAGCGCCGTCCGGGGAGTCCCGCCCATGGCGTAGACGTCGGAGAGCGCATTGGCGGCGGCGATCTGGCCGAAATCGTACGCGTCGTCCACCACGGGGGTAAAGAAATCCACCGTCTGGATCAGCGCCAGCTCCGGCGTGAGCCGGTACACGCCGGCATCGTCGAACGTCTGGTGACCGACCAGGACGTTCGGATCCGCCGGATAGCGGGGCACGTTCTCAAGGGCGCGATGCAAGTCCTCCGGACTGAGTTTTGACGCTCAACCCGCGCACCGCACTTTTTCGGTGAGCTTGGTGATCTCGTCGCGCGTCATCGCCACGGTGACTCGCTAGACCCGCCCGCCGGGCCCCCGGGCCGCAGCGCGATGGCGTCGATTTCGACCAGCCCGTCGCGCGGCAGCCGCGCGGCCTGAATCGTCGAGCGGACCGGAAACGGCTCCTGAACCGTTTCGGCATAGACCGCGTTGAACGCCGCGAAGTCGCCCATGTCGGCGAGGTACACCGTGGTTTTAACGACGTCGGCCCAGCCGCAGCCGGCGGCCGCGAGGATGGCGCCGACGTTTGTCAGCGCCTGACGGGCCTGCGCCTCGATCCCTTCGGGCAGCTCCCCACTGGTCGGATCGCCGCCCAGCTGGCCGGCGGTGAACACCCAGCCCGCCGCGTGGATACCCTGGCTGTAGGGACCGATCGCCTGGGGGGCCGTGTCGGTCTGCACGCGTTCCCTCGGCATGAGCGCCTCTCCTAGAACAGGCCGTGCACGGTGCCATCCGCGTCGACCCGCATCAGTTCGGCGGCGGGTTGCCGCGGCAGGCCCGGCATCGTCATGATGTCGCCCGTCAGGACGACCAGGAAGCCGGCGCCGGCCGACGGACGGATCTCGGTGACGGTGATGTGGAAGCCCTTCGGCCGGCCGAGCCGGGTGGGATCGTCGGACAGCGAGTACTGCGTCTTGGCGATGCACACCGGCAGCCGGCCGAGGTCGAGCGCCTCCATCCGCGCCAGGTCACGCTCGGCCGGTCGGCTGTACTCGACGCCGTCGGCGCCGTAGAGGGCGCGGGCGATGCGCTCGATCTTCTCATGGATCGACCACTCCAGCGGGTAGAGCGGCCGGTACGCCGCGCGGCCGCTCTCGGCGAGCTCCGCCACCCGGTCGGCGAGCTCGAGTCCCCCGGCGCCGCCATCCGCGTGGACGGTGGCGCGGGCGACAGGGACCCCGCGTTCGGCGCCGAACGCCTCGACCCGCGCCAGCTCGGCCTCGGAATCGGTGGCGAACACGTTGAGCGCGACGACCGGTGGCACGCCGAAATGACCGAGGATATCGAGATGGGCTGCGAGGTTCTCGAGCCCCGCCTCCAGCGCGCCGAGGTCCTTGCGGGCCAGCGCCTTGCGTGTGGCGCCGCCATTGAACTTGAGCGCCCGTACGGTGGCGACGATGACGGCCGCCGCCGGCTCCAGCCTGCCGTAGCGGCACTTGATGTCGAAGAACTTCTCGGCGCCGAGATCGGTGCCGAAGCCCGCCTCGGTCACGCAGTAGTCGCCCAGCGCCAACCCCATCCGGGTGGCGAGCAGGGAATTGCAGCCGTGCGCGATGTTGGCGAACGGCCCGCCGTGGACGAAGGCCGGCGTGTTCTCCAGCGTCTGCACCAGATTGGGCTTCAGCGCCTGCTTGAGGAGCAGCGTCATCGCCCCCGCCACCCCCAGGTCGCGGGCCCGCCCCGGGGCGTCGTCGTAGCTGTACCCGACGATGATCGCGCCGAGCCGGCGCTCGAGGTCCGCCAGCCCATCGGCGAGGCAGAGAATCGCCATCACTTCGCTCGCCACGGTAATCAGGAAGCCGTCCTCGCGCGTCACCCCATAGGTCCGGCCGCCGAGGCCCACGACCACGTTCCGCAAGGCCCGGTCGTTCATGTCGAGCGCGCGCTTCCAGAGCACCTGCCGCGGGTCGAGCCGCAGCCCATTGCCATGGTGCAGGTGGTTGTCGAGCATCGCGGCCAGGAGGTTGTTGGCCGCGCCCACGGCGTGGAGGTCGCCGGTGAAGTGCAGGTTGATCTCCTCCATCGGGACCACCTGGGCGTAACCGCCGCCGGCCGCCCCGCCCTTGATGCCCATGCACGGCCCCAGCGACGGCTCCCGCAGGCACAGCACCGCGCGGCGGCCGCGCTGGTTCAGCGCCTGCGCCAGGCCGACGGAGACGGTGGACTTCCCCTCCCCGGCGCTGGTCGGGCTGATGCCGGTGACGAGCACCAGCCGGCCCGCCGCCGGCCGTTCGTCCAGCGCCTCCAGCCGCACCTTGGCGATGGACCGGCCATAGGGCTCGATCTCGTCCGGCGTCAGCCCCAGTCCGCCCGCCACCTCGGCGATGGGACGGAGCGTGGCGGCCTGTGCGATTTCGATATCCGCTTTCATCTGCGCCCCGCTCGCCCGCGGAAGTCCGTGACCTGCGACGCGCCAACGATAGAGCGCCCCCGCGGCTCACACAAGGCGCGCGCGCTCCCGTTCGACCCCGACGCCGTACTTCAGCGCGGCGAGGATGACGAGGTTGAACGTCAGCTCGACCAGCGCGGCGAACTGCTCGCGGTAGAAGCCGAAGACCTGGACCAGCAGGAGCGAGGTGAGGATCGCCCGCTCGAACATGAGGTACGCCGCCAGGCGGGAGCGCCGGATGCGGAGCACCCCGAACAGCACGAACACTCCCGCCAGCCCCGAGGCCAGCAGCTCGGTCCAGCCAGCGACCGAGAGATTCTGCAGTCGACCGACCAGCCGGCCGACCAGCCGGACGGTCAGAATCTGCTCCCAGCCGAAACCCACCAGCAGGACCAGCACCACCCCGTACGCCAGCTTGACCAGCAACTGGAAGATGAAAAAGGCCGTCAGCAGGCGCTCGAACCCCGGCACCCGCACCGACCAGAGGTAGAGCGCGCGCAGGCGGGCGCGCGCCCGGGCGAACCGGGACGGCGCCGGCAGCGGAATCGGCGCCAGGCCCGCCAGCGCCGGCCCCAGCGCGGCCACCAGTGGATGGCCGAATTCGCTCTGTTCGAGGTACCGCACCGCGCGCGCCTTCTCGGCCGGATCCAGATCGTGGCGCGCCGCCTCGCCCAGCTCACGCAGCGCGTTGACAAGGTATTCCCCGGGCGTGTAGCTCTGCCGGGTGCGAAACGTGTGGCGCAGCAGGAACAGCCCCACGAAGGTGGCGTAGATGAGCGCCACGGCGGGCTCGTAGAAGTAGTCGTTGTCGCGGGTGACGAACTTGCCGATCTCGTCGAGGAAGGTCCCGAACCCGAGCCCCCCCAGCGCGGCCGCCGCCCGCTCGGCGGTGGCCCCCAGGTAGGCCAGCAGCAGGACGATGGCGGCCAGCATCAACAGGCCGCCCCAGAGCAGGTGGGCCAGGTGGAGCGTCTGGCCTCCGACCGCCGGGTAGCCCGCCAGATACAAAAATAGGCGTATCCCCAGCACGGCCGTGACGGCGGCGACCAGAAAGACCTCCAGATTGTCGGTCGCCGCGAAATTGCGAACCAGGCCGCGCCGGGTCATGGCCAGCTACCCTGCGCTCCCACCGGCCGGGTCGTCCAGCCGGTAGAAGCGGTGCGCGTTCGCCCGCGTGCGCGCGGCCATCGTCGCGGGATCCACCCCCGCGTGCGCCGCCAGCGCGGCGACCGTCGCCGGCAGAAAGGCGGGCTCATTGCGCCGGCCCCGATGCGGTACTGGCGCGAGGTACAGCGCGTCCGTCTCGGCCAGCAGGCGCTCCGGCGGCACCAGCGGCACCAGCTCCGCCGCCGGAAATGCGCGAAACGTCGCCAGCCCCGAGAACGCCACGTAGTACCCCCGCGCCACGCCCTCCTCGAGCATCTCCCGCGATCCGCTGAAACAGTGGAGCACCACCCGCTCACCCGGCAGCCCGCTGGCGGCGAGCAGCTCCAGCGTCTCCGTCTCGGCCTCGCGGGAATGGATGACGACGGGACGGTCGTGGTCCCGGGCAAGCGCCAGCTGGTCCGCAAAGACCGCCCGCTGCATATCCCGCGGACTGTGGTCGTAATGGTAATCCAGCCCCGTCTCTCCCACCGCCACCGCCCCGCCCGCCAGGTGCTCGACCAGCCCTTCGCGCACGGCAGCACTCCAGCGCGACGCCTCATGCGGATGGAGTCCCGCCGTCCACCAGAGCGCCGCCCCCTCCGCCCGCTCCGCCGCCGCCAGCTCCCGCGCCTGCACCGCCCCCGCCGGATCCGCGCCGATCACCACCAGCTCCCGCACCCCCGCCTCCCACGCCCTCCCCAGCACCGCCTCCCGATCCCCATCAAACGCCGCATCCTGCACATGGCAATGGCTATCGAAATACAGAATTACAGCCGCGCCAAGGAGATCTTCGCCGGTCGACGCGTGAGGGTGAGCCGGGTTCAGCATGTCAGCTTCGCCGGACCGGCAGGCGCCGCGAAGCGGCCGCCGTCAATACGCGAGAAGGAGCGGGTTGAGCGAGCGGGCGCGGGCGCGCCCCCGGAGCGGCGTCAAGCGCGGGAGTCGAGGCAGACCCCGCAGCCGCGCAGCGGCGAGGAGGCTGCCGAGCGGAGCGCAGCCGCCCCGGGGGCGCGTCCGGGCCCGCCCCCCCACGACCCCCTGTTACCCTCGTACCGACGGCTTCTTCCGGGGCAGCGCCTGATCCCCCCGGCGCTTCTCGACATACCGATGCCACTCCACCACAAGCGGCGCCCCGACGAAAATCGAGGAATACGTCCCGATCACGATCCCGATGATCAGCGCGAACGAGAAGTCGCGGATCACCACGCCGCCGAGAAAGTAGAGCGCGAGCAGGACCAACAGGGTCGAGCCGCCCGTGATGATCGTCCGCGACAGAGTCTGGTTGACCGCCGTGTTGACGATTTTCTCGTACGACTCCCGGCGCATCGACTTGAGGTCTTCCCGGATACGGTCGAATACCACGATCGTATCATTCAGCGAGTACCCGACGATGGTGAGGAACGCCGCCACCACGGCCAGCGAGATCTCCTTATTGGTGAGCGAGAAGAGGCCCACCGAGAGGATGATGTCGTGGACCGTCGCGAGGATGGCCGCCACGCCGAACTTCAGGTCGAACCGGATCGCGACGTAGATGAGGATCAGTCCCAGCGCGTAGAGCATCGCCCGCAGCGCCTGGCCCTTGAGCTCATCGCCGATCTTCGGTGTCACGGCTTCCGTTCGGGTCACGGTGAGCGACTGCCCGCCGAGCTGCGGCGCCTGGCGCAGGTGGGTCTCGATCCGGTCGCCGAAATCCTCCTCCTGGCCCGGCGGGACCTGCACGCGAATGACCGCATCGGTGGGCTCGCCGAACTGCTGCACTTCACTCGAGGCGACGCCCGGCATGTCGGCCACCGCCTCGCGCAGCGCCTGGATCTCGACCGGCTGCTCGAAGTGGACCTGCAGCAGCGTGCCGCCGGTGAAGTCGATCGAATAGCGCAAGCCCCCGTGCAGCACGATCGAGACGAGCGTCGCGAGAATCAGGAAACCCGACACGGCGTAGCCGTACCGGCGCTGCTGAATGAAGGGATAGTTGACGCCGCGCAGCAGCCGCATCGTCAGATGCTCACCGACCGCGCCGGCCGGTGCCGGGTCCACGTCTCGTAGAAGGTCCGGGTCACGAAGACGGCGGTGAAGATCGAGGTGATGATGCCGATCGTCAGGACGACGGCGAATCCCTTGATGGGGCCGGTGCCGAACTGGAACAGCACGACCGCCGCGATCAGCGTCGTGATCTGCGAATCGAGAATCGTGACGAAGGCGCGGTCATACCCCGCCTCGATCGCGGCCCGGACGGATTTTCCGACGTCGAGCTCCTCCCGGATGCGCTCGAAGATCAGGACGTTGGCGTCCACCGCCATGCCGATCGTCAGGATGAGGCCCGCGATGCCCGGCAGCGTGAGGGTCGCGCCGAAGGCCGCCAGGGCGGCCAGGATCAGCACCAGATTGAGCGCCATGCCGACCGTCGCGACCACCCCCGACGCCCGGTAGATGATGACCATGAAGATGATGACCGCGAGCATGCCCACCAGGCCGGCGCGCTGGCTCTTCTGGATCGAGTCGGCGCCGAGCGAGGGGCCGATGGTCCGCTCCTCGATGATCTGGAGCGGGGCGGGCAGCGCGCCGGCTCGCAGGACGATGGCGATGTCGCGGCCCTCCTCCACCGAATCGAAGCCTTCAATCTGGGCGTTCCCGCCGGTGATCCGCTGGCGCACGTTGGGCGCCATGCGGACGACCTCATCGAGCACGATCGCCAACCGTTCGTTGACGTGGTCGCCGGTGACCTCGGCGAAGCGATTGGCGCCGTCGTCGGTCATCTGCAGCGTGACGATCGTCTGGTTGGTGAACTGGGTATCGAAGCCCGCGGCCGCGCTGGCGATCGCTTCGCCGGTGAGCTGGGACTCCTTTTCCACCAGATAGAGGGACGCGTACGACTCGCCGTCGGAGAACGTCTTGGCGCCGCTCCCCCAGAGCCACTCGTAGGCCGGGTCGAGCGCGCTCTGCGCCTCCGGCCGCTCGAGCATCGCCCGGACCCTGGCCACCGCATCCTCCGCGACCAGGAAGTCGGTCTGGCCGGTGATCCCGGTGGGAAGGCTCTGCAACCGGGACGACAGCGGCCGGTCGAGCGGCACCGCCAGCGAATCACCGCCCGCCGCGGTCGTGTCCTCATCGCCCAGAAACTCGCCCAGCGTCTGCCGGGCCGTGTCCGCGCCCACCGTGTCCGCGGCCGCGGGATCCAGCGGCGCCGAAACCGCCGCGGTGGTGTCGGCGGCTCCTGGCAGCGACTCAGCCAGCGAGTCGGGACCCGCGTCAGCCAGCGCCGCGTCGAGCGCCCGGATCTGCTCGGTGGCGGCCGCTTCGCCGACGACGATCTGAAACTCGAGAAACGCCGTCCGCTGGACGAGTTCCTTGGCCCGCTCCTCGTCCTGCACGCCGGGCAACTCCACGATGATCCGTTCGTCGCCGACGCCCTGAATCAGCGGCTCCAGCACGCCGAACTGGTTGACGCGGTTGCGGATGATCTCGAGCGCTCTGGCGATCGCGTCGCTCCGCTCCTCGCCGGTGAATGTGCGCTCGGATTCATCCAGCTCGAGCACGAGGTGCATGCCGCCCTGCAGGTCGAGGCCGAGCTGGATCGCCCCCTCCCGCAGACGCTCCCAGGCGTCGGGATCCTCCTCCTGCAGGGCGTCGCGCTCGGCGGGGGCCATCGAGTAGAGGCGGTAGGTGGGCCAGAGGTACCACAGCGAGGCCAGGATCGCGAGGCCGACGACCGCCCATCGGAACCGGAGCTTATGCCGCATCGCGCCTCGCTCGCCGCTCCGGGAAGGAGCCGCGGCCGTCGTGGAAAGGTGTGCCGTCTGCAGGGGAGACGATCAAGGTTTGTGAAATCTGTCGCAAGCTAGCCCGGGGGCGGAGGGCGGTCAATCGGTTACGGGGGCCGCCGGGGCGTCCCGGCGCCACTGCTCGAAGGTGCTCAACCCCACGCCGAACCGCAGGAACCGCTCCGACAGCCCGTGGCTGTCCACCGAGCCCCGGCGCCCCGTCTCGAGGACAAGGTCGAGCCGGCTGCGGCCGCCGAAGCCCCGCCCGATGCCGGCGCTGGCGGTCCATTCCGTCACCGCTTCCCCCTCGAGGACGATCGGGAGCCGCCGCCAGCGGTAGCCGAGCCGGAGCGGCGTTTCCGGTCCCAGCACGCGGGCCAGCCCGGCCTGCGGCGCGTACTCCAGCCCGCCGCCGAGCTCGATCGCATCCTCCAGCGCCTCCGCCGACAGGCCGGGCAGGTCGGTCTCGCCCCACGCCGCGCGACGGAGCGCCGCGGCGGCGACCAGGTCGGCGCTGATCCGGGCCGTGACGCCGAGCGTGAGCTCGGAAGGGAGGTCGAACTGCACGGCGGATCCCTCCCGGTCGGGCCCCGACGCCGCCGTCACCTCGCTCTCGATCGTCGGCCGCAGGTGCCACGAGGCCGCAAGGCGCACGGGACCCAGTTGCCGCTCCGCGCCCACCGTCAGCCCGAGCGCACGGAAGTCCCGCGCCAGACTGTCCGTGGTGGTGACCGCGCCGCCCTCGAGGCCTGAGAAATCCGCCGTCCGGAGCAACTCGCGCGACCCCAGGTACACGTCGAGCGAGAGCCCGACAGCGGTTCGGCCATTCACCCCGTAGGCGAGACTCGGCGAGAGGATCGCGATTCCGCCCTCGGATCGCAGCGCCAGCGGGACGGTATCGCCCTCGAAGAGGGTGCTCGACTCCAGTGCGGCGTCGAAATCGAGATACTGGGTGAAGCCCAGCCCCACGCTGCTGGCTCCCCACGCGGGGAGCACGATCTGGGCGGTGGGAAACACGACATCCGTGACGTTTCCCGACGCGCGGATATCCTCGACTCGCGTCCGCTGGCCGAGGAGGGACAGGTAGAGGCCGGCGCGGGAGTAGCGGGCGAGCTGCGCGGGGTTGTCGAGCGAGAACGCTTCTCCCGGCAGGCCCAGCCCCGCGCCACCCAGCGCCCGGCCACGCATCGTCTCGGCCGTGACCGGCAGACCGAATCCGGGCAGATTGAAAATGCTCTCCTGGGCTCGGGCCGGCGTCGCCAGCGTCAGCACCGCCCCCAGACACCACGCCGCGCGCGTTCCCCCCTGCCGCTTCCGGCGCCTCAATCGATCCCCGTTTCGGCGGGCGGCAGGAAGACGATCCGGAACCGCGGGCGCAGCGCCAGCGGGGCCTCGGGCCCATGGAACTGGACGCCGCCAAAGGCGATCGACTCTTCGAGCACATTCAGGCCGATGCCCCGCAGCGCCAGCGGGTCCCGCAACCGGTCCCGCACCCGGCGGGTGAGCTGACGCGATTCGAAGATGACGGTGTCTCCCGGCTGGGCGGTCGCGGCCACGATCTGCACACCCAGCACCGTGTTTGCCGTGGTCGGCACGTAGACCGTCTGCTCACCGCGGAATTCGGTCGTCGCTTCGCGGGCCACCACGGTGACCGAGTCGCGCGGCGTGCGAACCGAGGCGATGGTGAGGATCAGCTTCGCGCTGGCGACCGCGGCGCCGGCCGGAATCGATGCCAGGGTCGGCTCGAGGAAGACGCGGCGGACGGGCTCGGCCCCGCTCACGATGAGGCCCCCCGGAGGGAAGCCCCCGCGATCGATGGCGATGAACACGTCCTCTTCGGCCAGCAGCGCGCCGATGCCCGACGGGCTGCCGGCGCCGGGCAGGAGCACTGCCAGGATCAGGCTCGGTCCCCGCACATTGCCCCCCTCCGCGCCGCGCGAGGCGAAGTCCACGCCGATTCCCGGCGTTTCCTGCAGCAGGACGAGGCCCGCGTTGAGCAGCGCCCCCGACCGCCAGCCGGCGATCAGCGCTCCCGGGACGGGGACGCGGATCGAGTCCGGCTGCCCGGGACCGATGGTGAAGCGGGCCACCGGCTCGGGATCGAAATCCCCGCCGGAGGTGCTCCAGTCGGCGCCGAAGAGCCGGCGGGTCCAGGTGGCCGCGTCCTCGCTCCAGCCGCTCGTCACGCGGTGCAGCGTCAGGGTCACCGGCTGTGGGGGCGTCGGATAGACGAGCCGGACGGTGGCGTCGGCGATCTGGGTGCCGGCCGGCAGGGAATCGATCTGAGCGAAGTCGAACCGGAACAGGGCCCGACTCTCGAATCCCGGGGCGGTGGGCCAGGCGAGGCTGGTGGTCACCCGATCCGCCTCGGCGCGCCCGGCGGGAAAGATCGGGTAGGTGACGGCGAGGGCGAAGTCGCGTGAGGTGGCGACCTGGAGCGCGCCGCCCAGCACGCCGCCTGGCAGCAGGTCCGCGCCCACCGGACTGGCGCGCTGATCCGAGCAGGCCGCGGCCAGCAGCAGGCCGGCGGCCAGCCCGGCGACAAGCCAGGCTGCCCTCACGCGGTGCTGGTCCGTTCGCCGCCCAGGTCGTACTCGTCGACGATGGCCATGATGACCGCATCCACGGGCCGGCCGTCCGTCAGGCTGGTCTGGCGGGCGGAGGAGCCGGTGGCGTAGAGC
>JBHENR010000009.1:0-2559 GCA_046262555.1 Gemmatimonadota bacterium
TCGTAGATCAGCGCCGCCTGGCCGGCCCGGCCCCCGGCGACGTGACGGTCGAGCGCGTTGTAGCAGGTGTTGCAGACCGCGCCGGGAAACCACCGCCCGTAGATGCCCGCCCCGGGGTCGAACACCGTCCTCGCCGGCTCGATCCAGTCGATCGCCGCCGCGGCCTCACCCCAGAAGCCGAGCGGGTCGCGCTTCCAGCGCGCGTAGACCTCGGGGTAGCAGCTCGTGGGAGCGTCCATGAAGGGATCCTCACCGGCTCGACGACCCGGACCTGCCCGGCAAGATGCTGACGACGGTCACCTTTAAAAGGGTGTCTTGCGGCACCGAGCTGGACGTCGTCCAGGAAGGACTGCCGGAGGTCATTCCCCCCGAGGCCTGCTGCCTCGGCTGGCAGGAATCGCTCGCCCTCCTGGCGCTGCTCGTCGAGGCGGAGATCCCCGACTAGCCGATGGGAAGACCGGCCTATCTATTCGAGGTCGTCGATACGCCCCCGGAGAGATTCGAACTCCCGACGCCCTCCTTAGGACGGAGGCGCTCTATCCCCTGAGCTACGGGGGCCAGTGGGATCCCTCCTATTATACCAGAAGCCGGTTCTGCCTGAACACCGGCGGCCGGGCCGGGATGAGGGAGAGGGGAGGCGCGGATGTATCTACCGCCCGCGCCAACCCGCACGTCCGCACGCCCCCCCGAGCCTGCCGGCAGGGCCGCGCCGCGCCGCCGGTGAGGCGCTCGCCCGCTTTTTCAGGTGTGGGATTTGGTCGTGCGGGGTACATTTCGGGAAAAGCCAAAGGCCGGGACGCGACGACGGAGGAGGTCAGCGGCAAGCCGCCGGCGGGGTGTCGCGGCGGACTACAGGCGGTCACCCCGGCGATCACTTGTAAGCTATACGGTGGATAGGGTAGAATAACCCGCAGCCCCTGGGCTGCAGCGCTCTTTGCCGGCGGTCCTACCGGCAGCGCGCGCCATCATCCTCCGGATGTCTCTCTGCCAAGCAAAGGTCGTAAGAAAGGAGGAAGGCCTGTGAAAAGGTCTTTCCGTCACGCGTTCACGTTGATCGAACTGCTCGTCGTGATCGCGATCATCGCCATCCTGGCCGCCATTCTCTTCCCGGTCTTCGCGACCGCGCGGGAATCGGCGCGCCAGTCGAGCTGCAGCAGCAACATGATGCAGTTGGGGAAGGCGATCATGCAGTACACGAACGCCTTCGACGAGACGTACCCGATGTCGGGCATCGACAACGGCGGCACCCGGGTGCAGCCGAACCAGCCCTGGGGGCCGTGGCGAGATGACCACCTCGGCTGGAACGAGGCGGTGCTCCCGTACATCAAGAACGTCGGCGTCTTCAAGTGCCCCAGCAGCCGCGGGACGCCGATCAACGGCTCCAGCGAGGCCGAGCGGACCGGGGCGACCCACTTCGCGATCAACAACCGGATCGCCGGTGGCTGGAACGCCCGCAACCCGCTCTCGGAAGCCGCGCTGAACTTCCCCGCGTCGACAATCCTGCTGACGGAGACGTCGCAGGGCTCCAGCGACGCGGCCAGCACCTCCGACAGCGGCGAGTGGGGCTGGACGGGCGACCACAACGTCCGCCTGGTCCGCGATGAGGCCCTCGGCGCCGGCAACGGCCAACCGCCGCTCCGCCGCCACAAGGACGGGTCCAACTACCTGTTCGGCGACGGCCACGTCAAGTGGTACGGCGGCAATGCCAGCCGCGTGGTCTACGACACCCGCGTCATCAACGGCGTCCAGCAGCGCCGCACCGGCGCGACCATCACCTACTTCCCGAACTAACGTTCGGGCAGCCGGGCGATGGAGTTCGGAAGACGGTCCCCCCCTCGCGGGCGGGACCGTCTTTTCGTTCTCCGGGGAACCGGAGCCCGGAGCGGGACGTAGCCTTGGATCGGAGATGAAGGATCCGCGACCGAAGTGGAGCCGCCGGCTGCTGCTCGTCGGCGTGGTGGGCGTGCTCGCCATCGGCGGCGCGGTGGCATTCCGCCAGCGGGCGCTCCCCGCCTGGCAGCGCGCGGCGGCGAAGAACGCGCGCGCCCGCGAGCTGGAGGCGCTCCACGCGAAGCTCCAGGCCGCCGTCACCGCCGATCCGAAGGACAAGCAGGCCCGCTGGGAGCTCGCCGACTACTACCAGAAGCTCGGCCTCCTGAAGGAGGCGGGCGACCAGCTGGAGGCGATCGTCGGCCTCGACCCGGCGGACCGCGACGCGCGCATCGCCCTCGGCAACGCCCGCCTGGCCGCCGCCCAGTTCCCCGAGGCGGAGGCCGCCTACCAGGCCGCGGCCGAGCGCTGGCCCGACGCTGCCGAGGCGTGGCAGGGCCTGGCCGCCTCCCGCTACCACCAGCGTCGCTACCTGGAGGCGAGCCGCGCCGCGCGGGAAGCCCATCGCCTGGAGCCGGCGCAGCCCAACCACCGCTATACCCTCGCCACCTCCCTGCTGGAGTACGCGCTGCAGTACCCGGACCCGATGATGCGCGTCGACGCCATCCACGAGGCGAACGACCATCTCAAGGCGGTCCTGGCGATCTGGCAGGGGCCGGAGAAGGGGGA
>JBHENR010000010.1:0-5109 GCA_046262555.1 Gemmatimonadota bacterium
CCGCCCGCCGTCGAGGCTGACCTCGAAGACGGGCCACACGCCATTGGCGTCGAACGCGAACGGCAGCGCCGTCTTGCGCAGCCGGCTCGCCCGCTGGGCGTAGGCTTCGCCGCCGGCGCCGTACCGCACCAGCTCGAGCCGCCGGTGGCCATAGTCGAGCACCACCAGGAAGTCCCTGAGCAGCAGCGCCGGATTGATCACGCCGGCGAGGTAGTACTCTCCCTGCGCCCGCAGGTTGAGCCCGGCGAAGTCGCCCACCGCGAACGGCACGCGCCGCACCGTCAGGCTGCCCAGCTGCAGGCTGTCGAGCAGCACCTGCCCCGCGGGGATGGCGCGATAGGCGCCGTGGAGCGCGCCGCCGGGGTAGACCGGGCCGACGCCGATCGAGCGCGCATAGTCGGCGTCCAGCACGTTGCGCTCGGCCCCCGTGTCGAGCAGCACGTAGGCCGG
This sequence comes from Gemmatimonadota bacterium, assembly GCA_046262555.1. Lineage (GTDB taxonomy): Bacteria > Gemmatimonadota > Gemmatimonadetes > JACCXV01 > JAHWKZ01 > JBHENR01. Next base: position 451 of record JBHENR010000010.1, read on the forward strand.
GGCGGCGCCGTTGAGACGCACCGCGACGTAGGGAATCTCGTCGCCCGGCTTGAGATCGAAGGCGAGTTGCGCGCGTGTCGTCCGGGCATCGATCTGGTTGACCGGCGCGCGGCCGATCGCCCGGTAGAAGCGCTGCAGCTGGCGTACCGCGGCGGCCTGGGGGACGTCGCGCCCCAGCGCCAGGTACCGGTCGAGTGCGCGGGCGGCGCTGGGATAGTCCCCGGCTACCACTGCCCACTGGGCGAGGCTCAGGGCGCGCCGGGCGTCGCCCTCCCGCGCATACGCCCGCGCGCCGTGGTCGCGGGCCCCGGCGAGATCGTTTCGCGCCACTGCCAGCAGCGCCTGGCCCCAGTGGAGCCCTGGCGTCTCGGGATCGATCGCCGCGGCACGGGCAAAGGCCGCCGCGGCCGCGTCGAGCTCCGCCAGGCGGTACCGGGCGATGCCGAGCAACGTCCACAGTCCGGCGTCTCCGTCGGCCAGATTGACCCCCTGCGCCGCTTCGACCGCCGCCGCATGGGAGTCGCCCAGGTCGAGGTAGGCCCGGGCGAGGCCCCGGTGGATCAGCCCGCTCGCCGCCCCATCCGGCCGCGGCTCGGTTGCCGCACCATAGAGGAGCTGCGCCCCGACCAGGCCCTGCGCGCGGCGGTATTCGGCGATGGCCGCAGCCGGACTGCGCGCCCCGCGCGCCCGGTCGAGCGCGGCGGTCAGGGAATCGGCGAGAACACTATTCTGGGCAGCGGCCGGTCCGGCGAACGCCAGCAGCGCCGCGCACGCAACTCCTGGCAGGGAGGGGCGAACCCGGCGCCGGGCGCGCGTGGGAGACCGCCTCAGCGGGCGCCGAGAAACAGCGGCAGGAGCGCGCTCAGCTTGCCCGCGGCGGAGAACAGCACCCCCTGGGAGAGCTGGGTGAAGCTGACCGCCTGCGCGCCGGCGGGGGGATCGAAGCGGAAGAACCCGGCGGCCACACGGGGGGCCCAGTCGAGCGTGACATCGGTGGCAAACTCTCCACCCCCGGCCACCCGGCTCACCAGGTGCAGCCGCGTGGCGCGGCCCGTCGCGTCATAGCGCGGGCTGATCGTGATCTGGACGTCCTGTTGCCCCTGCAAGTAGGCGTCCACCCGCGTCGGCCGCGGGCTGCTGCCGTATTGAAAGTCGAGCCGCACATCCCGGCGGCCGGGACGGTCGAGCGCGATCCGCCGCGGCAACGACGTCGTCTGATCGATCCAGTACGATGCGGTGACGCCGGGCGCCGGCGTGTCGTCCAGTCGCCAGGTGGTCGCGCCGCCGAGGGATTCCTCGCCGCGCAGCACCAGCGGCTCGTAACCGCCGTCGAGCCGGGAGCGCATGAGGGCGATCTCGCTCGTCAGATTCCGCGCCACGCTGGCCCCGGGAGCGAGCCCACCGGCGCGGCGGCTTGCATGCTGCTTCAGCGCCGGCACGTAGAGCGTGGCCCGCTCGGCATCGGCGTACAGCGTCAGCGGGCCGATGTCCCCCGCCGCGTCCGCTCGCCACTGCCGCGCGCGGCGGTCCACCACGATGTTCGCGGTGACGGCCGGAGCCGTTCCCCCCGCTCCCCGCAGGTTGATCGCGGCGCGCACCCGGCCGGCCTGGTCGTAGCGCCCCAGCGCCCATCCCCTCTCGATCGCCGCCAGGGTCTGCCGGGCGATCTCGATCGCCCGCGGATCGCCGGGCTGGGGATCCCCCGCCAGCGCCCGCGCGCCAACCAGCAGGCTGGCGAGCAGCATCAGGGAGCCGGGGACGAGGCGTCGCATCCGCCTTAGTACGGCCAGCGCGGGTAGAGGGTTCCGCCGCACCCGGCCAGGAGGGCCAGATCTTCCTCGGTGGCGATCCCCTGCTCGTCAGCCAGGACCAGCAGGCGGGCGAAGATCCGCGCCGTGGCCCGGGCATCGCCAAGGGCGCGGTGGCGGCCCTCCACCGGGATGCCAAAGCAGTGGGCGAGGGCATCCAGATTGCGCCGGCGCATGTCCGGCAGCAGCCGGCGGGCCAGCCGCAGGGTGCAGACCCGGGCGCTCGCCAGCGCGCCGCCCCGCGTCTCGGTCAGCTCGGCGCAGACGAACCGCCAGTCGAATGGAGCGTTGTGGGCGACGAAGGGGGCGCCCCCCAGAAACTCCAGGAACTCCTCCGCCACCGCGTGGAAGCGGGGGGCGCTGGCGACCAGGGCATCGCTGATGCCGGTCAGCCCCATCACGAACGACGGGATCGGACGACCGGGATTGATCAGGCTCGACCACTCCGCCTCGACGCGGCCGCCCCGGACTCGCACCGCCGCCAGCTCGGTGATGCGATCCTGCGGCGGCCGCCCGCCGGTCGTCTCGACGTCGACCACGACGAAGGGGATGTCGGCCAGGTGGCGCAGCGCGCCCGCCGCCTGAGCCGGGGCCCGGGCCCGGCTCAGGCGCCACTGGCCGTCGCCGGCGCGCTCGAAGGCGGGGTCGGCCCCCAGCAGCGTCCCCAGCAGCTGCTCGGCCAGGACCCGCTCGATGCGGGCCAGGCCGAAGACCAGGGCCGCCAGCGCTTCGGCGGCGGACGGGCCGTTCGTCTCCAGGCAGGCGTGCGCGGAGGCCCGCAAGGCCCCCGATCGCGGCATCAGCGTCACCGCGTCCGCACCACCGTGACCTGCAGCTCGGAACCGGTCGCTCCGTCGATGACGATCGGCACGTTGGCCCGGGCCCGCGCCGTGAAGTCGACGTAGACGGGGCTGGTGCCGTCCTGGGTGAACTGCAGTGTCCCGCCGGGCGAAGCGATGGCGCGCAGACCCAGGTACTCACCGGTGATTCGATCCGGGCTGTCGAGCTTCGACTGCGCGAAGTCGCCACGCACGTCCAGTGACGGGAAGTCAAATGCGGGGTCGCTCGACAACCCGGTTCCGTCGAGCAGCAACGCCGTCGTCCACTCATGGAACAGCGTCACGAAGGCGCGATCGGTGGCGGTATCGACGTTGTCGACGCTGACGCGGGACGTCTGGACGAGGCGAGCGAGCACCGCTTCCCCGAAGTGGTCTACGAGATACTGCACGAACAGCCAGGCGGCCCCCCGCTCGTCGAGCGCGTCGCCGCCCCCCACCAGCGAGGTCGCCGGCGGGTTGTGGAGGAAGAACGCCGCCCGCAGCCGGTTCTGCCGGTGAATGCCGTTGAGCGTCTCAGCCATGTGCGCCAGCCCCTCGTCGAGCCACAGCGACTCGGAGCGGGGATTGGAGTTCAGCAGCACGTGATGATTGGCGCTGATCATGTGCTCGAACTCGTGCGCGAACACCCCGTTCAGCAGCTCGGGCGCGCCCTCGATGGAAATCCGGGCCGAGCCGAAGGCGGCATTGGGGTCCGGGACGACGGCGTAGAACACCTCGCCGCCATTGGCGAACGGATTGGCGACCGGGTGGGGCAGGAGATCGATGCCGAAGAAGAAGCCCGCGATGAACCCCCCCTGCGCGATGATGTCGGGAGTCGTCAGCTTGTTGATCGTCTGGGAAAGCAGGATGATGACCTTGCCGTTCCCGTCGACGTCGCTCTCCGGCCCGAACGCGGCCCGGTCGGTGGCGTACGTCTGATCGTCGAATCGGGTACCGATTGCCTCGATCATCGCCTCGGTCAAGTTGGCCGCGGGGGTCCGCTCGTCTACATAAATATATGTATGATCGCCGATGAATCGAAGCCGCGCCGAGACGCGGTCGAAGCTGGCCCGATCGGTCAGACTGATCGCCCCCGCCCGGTTGACGACGTTGAACACGCGGAGGCTGCCCAGGTCCTGCGCCACCCGCAGGCCGCGCTTGGAGGCCGAGCCCGGCCTGGGGAGGCCCGGCAGAAGCTGCCGTTCCAGCGCGCGGACCCAGGCGTCGCCGCCCGGTGGAACGGACCTGGACGCCGCCGCCACCAGTCCCCCGCGCCCGCCCGCCGCGGAGAGCCCCCGCACCCGCGTCGTGAAGGTGGTCGCGGTCGGGTTCACCGACTGAATGATCATGGTGAACTGCTGGGCGCTGCTCTCGAAGGGAAGCGTGACGGTGCCGTCGTTGTTGTTCAGTTCGACGCGCTGCACTTCGCCCAGCGCGCGGCCGGTCACGATGGCCGGCAGCGCGTCGAACATCGCGGCGTTCGACGTCACCCCGGTCAGCGTCACCGAGACCGGGCCGTCTTCGGCGAAGGTCGGCACCAGAACCGACAGGGCGGTCGGCGTCGCCTGAGTGACGACGGCCGACTCGAGGCCGAAGAGGACCTGGTTGTGATTGGGAATCGGACTGAAGTTGGCGCCCTGGACGGTGACCACCGTGTTGGGCTCGGAGGCGCCCGGAGCCACCGCGTCCACCCGGGGCGGGCCGACCGCGTTTTCGCGGAACGACGTCTGGGTGGGCGGCGCCAGCTCGAGCCGGGCGACGACCTCGTTCACGCCTTCGGCCGGGCCCAGCGTGTAGGCCATCGACGCGTTGCCGTTGATGTCGGTGACGACGCGCGTATCCGCCAGCCGCCCGCCGCCGCTCCGCACCTCGAACAGCACGACCACACCCCGCACTTCCACCCCCGGCGCCGTCACCTTGGCGGTGAGGAGGTCCGGCAGGGGCCGGCCGGTCACGCCGGTCTGCTGGTCCCCGCTGACGACGAGCACCTGGAGACTGGAAATCGTCGGACCGGCGGTCAGGCTGGTGGGCGC
>JBHENR010000011.1:0-7052 GCA_046262555.1 Gemmatimonadota bacterium
AGCTCGACGACCACGCCGCCGGGGGGCGCCAGCGCCGTCAGGTTCACGAGGGTCATGATCCGGCCGCCGCTGCTGCCCGTCCGGGGGCAGTTGCACGAATTCCAGATCTCGGCCACCGCTAGGGCCGCCGCGCTGGGCGCCGGCGTCACCTGGACCTGCGCGCTCCGCGTCTGGCCGCTGTACGACGCCTGGACCGTCACGGTCGCGGGCGCGGCGACGGTCGGCGTCGCCGTCTGGAAGGTCGCGGTGCGCTGACCGGCCGCGACGGTCACGGTACCGGGTCCGGTCCCGCCGCCGTGCCCGAGCGTGATGGTCGCGCCGGCGGCGGGCGCCGGCGCGCTCAGCGTCACCGTCCCGTCGACGGTGGCCCCGCCGGTGACGCTCGCGGGGCTCAGCGCCACCGTGGACAGGACCGCCGCGGCCGGACTCGCCGCGCTCGTGGAGCCGGAAGCGCCGAAGGGGCGGGTCGCCGAGACCGCGGCCGTGGGCCCGGTAGCGGCAAGGGGCGCGGCGGCGACTGGGGGCGTCGAGGTCGAGAGCGCCGTCGGCAACGACTGCGTGGGATTCGCGCCGCCGTGGTTGTACGCCAGAATCCCCGACGCCACCCCCGCCACCACGACCTTGTGCCCCACCGGCCCCGACGCCTTCGACCGCACCTCGATCCGATCGTCCACCACCGACACGACGGAGGTCGCGGGGAGCGGCCTGGGCCCCTCGAAGACCTGCACCTGATCCGACTTGGCGCCGAAGCCGGAGCCGATCAGCGCGTACCCTCCGGCCAGCGGCTCGACCCGTGCGAGGACCGGAGCGGTCGCGGAGATGGTCGACGCGCGGGTGGCGGTGGCCGCGCTCGGCTTCTGTGCCGCCGCCGGCGCCGGCCGGACGAGAGCCACGGCGACGAGCAGGCTTACGGCCGAGAGGACGAGGGGGTGCAGGGAAAGGCGCAGGAAGCGATGGGTTGTCATGATTCTCTCCGAGGGACCGTCTGAGGCAGCGAAGGAGGGGTCGGGGGGGCCCACCAATCTGCCCCCCCCCTCAACCGGCCGCAAGGAAGCTTCGTCCCGCGGCTCCACCAGGGTTTACGTCAACCACCCCCGCGACGGCTCACCTGCGCGATCCGTGCGGTCGTTCGCGGGCAGGACTACATTGCCGCGCCGGGCTGGCGGAGGAGGGTGTGTTGACGGCGTACGTGGCACTTGTTACTTTTTTCACAAGCGACCGGCCGGCCTTGTCCGGAACGGGTTTGCGCGCGTGAGCCCGATCTCGCGGGAGCCGTCCGAACGGAGGCGCGTCGCTCGCGAGCTGGGCCGCTACACCGGGCTCGGGCTCGCGTGGGCACTCTCGGTCCTGTTCTTCCTCCTGATCGGCTACTGGCTCGACGGCCAGTGGGGCACGCTGCCCTGGCTGACGATGCTCGGCGCCTTCGTCGGCGCGGCCGGCGGCTTTCTCAGCCTCTATCGCGGGCTGACGGCGGCTGCGAAGGCGGCCCGGCGGGAGCGCCCGCCCCGGTGAGCTGGCGGTTCGCGGCGCTGGTGATCGCAGCCGCGGCGCTGGCGGCGCTCGGGATTGGCCCGCGACTCGATCGATTCCACGGCGGCGCGGCCGGTCTCTACGCCGGGCTGGGGTTTTCGGTCGTCAGCACGGTGGCGGGACTGCACTGGCTGCGATGGAGCGTCGGGCGGAGCCAGCATCATTTTGCCGCCGCCGTGCTGGGCGGCATGCTGGTGCGGCTGGTCGCCGTCGGGGTGTTCGCGGTCGCGCTGTCGCGGCTGCCGGCGGTCCACCTGGCCGTGGCGCTGCTGACGATCGTAACCGCGCAGCTGATCTTCGCCGGACTGGAGATCGTGTACCTGAAGCGAACGGGCGCCCTCGGATGATGACCCTGCTACAGGCCTCCCCCCCGGCGGAGCACGGCGCGGCCGCGACGCCGGCCGGCGCGCACGGTGCGGCCGCGGCCGACGCCCACGGCGCGGCCGAGGCGGGCGCCCATGGCGCCGCCAACACGGTGGACATCGTCCACCATCTCGCCGACGCCAACTATCTCGACTTTCCGCCCTTCGGCCGCGTGCCGCTGCCCCAGTTCCATCTCTTCGGCATTGACCTCTCGATCACCAAGTACGTCGTCTTCATGTGGCTGGCGGCGGCGCTGATGCTCCTGGTCTTCCTCCCCATGGCCCGGCGCCGCGGCAGGGTCGCCACCGGCCACTACAACCTGTTCGAGGCGCTCCTCGTCTACGTTCGCGACGAGATCGTCTCCAACAACATCGGGAAAGAGGACGGCAAGCCCTACGTGCCGTTCATCGCCACGCTGTTCTTCTTCATCCTGTTCATGAACCTGCTGGGGCTGGTTCCCTACGGCGCCACGCCGACCAGCAATCTCGCCGTCACCGCCGGGCTGGCGCTGTTCGCGATGATCGCCATCGAGGCGAGCGGGCTGATCGTCAACGGGCCGGTGCGGTACGCCAAGTCGCTGATCCCCGAGGGGCTGCCGATCTTCCTCGCCCCGATCATGATCCCGATCGAGATCATCGGGCACTTCGCCAAGCCGTTCGCGCTGATGATCCGTCTGTTCGCCAACATGACCGCCGGCCACGTGGTGATCCTGAGCCTGCTGGGGTTGATCTTCGTGCTCCAGTCGTGGTTCGTGGTGCCGATCTCGATCGCCTTTACGCTGTTCATCTTCCTGCTCGAGATCCTGATCGCGTTCATTCAGGCGTACATTTTCTCGGTCCTCACTGCGGTGTTCATTCAACTCACCCGTCACCCCCACTAGGCCGCTGAAGATGGCGGCCCCGCCCGCGCACTACCTAACCCCTCGCAAGGAGAGAGAACCATGCAGGATCTGTTTTATGGTCTGGGATGGCTCGGGGCGGGGCTCGGCGCCGGTCTGGCCGTGCTCGGCGCGGGCCTCGGCATTGGCCGGCTCGCCGGCCCCGCGATGGAGGGCATCGCCCGCCAGCCGGAAGCGTCCGGCGAGATTCGCCTGACGATGATCATCGCGGCGGCGCTGGTCGAAGGCGTCGCGCTGTTCGCGCTCGTCATCTGCATTCTGATGGCGCTCAAGGCCCCGGTCGCCTAGCGGCCGGGACGCGGGAGACAGACATGGACCTGTTGCGGGTCGAACCCGGGCTGATCATCTGGACGATCGTCACGTTTCTGCTGCTGTTGGGGATCCTGTGGAAGTTCGCCTGGACCCCGATCCTGGGCGCGCTCGACGCGCGCGAAGCGGCGATCCAGCGGACGATCGATGACGCCGAGCAGCTGCAGGCCGAGGCGAAGGCGGTGCTGGAAGAGCACCAGCAGAGGCTGGCCGAGGCACGGGCGGAGGGCAATCGCCTGATCGAGGAGGCGCGGCGGGCGGGTGAAGGCGTGCGGGCCGAGATCGCGGAGAAGGCGCGCGCCGAGGCCGACGCGACGATTCTCCGGGCCCAGCGCCAGATCGCGCTCGAGACCGAGCAGGCCACCCAGCACCTGCGGGCCCAGGCGGCCGGACTGGCGCTGAAGGTCGCCGAGAAGGTGATCGAGCGGGCCCTGACGGATGCCGACCACCGGCGGTTCGCCGCCGAAGCGGTGGCCGAACTGTCGTCGGCCCCGGCCGGCGCCGGAACGGACCCGGCGTAGCGCGTGCGCGCGCCCACGATCGCCCGCGTCTACGCCGAGACGCTGCTCCGGCTCGCCGAGCGGGATGACGCGCTGGATGCCGTCGCCGCGAGCGCCGAGGAGTTCTTCGCGCTCTACGCGGCCGACGCGCGGCTGCAGCGGTTTCTCACCGCGCCCCAGATCAGCGCCGGCGACAAGCGGGCGCTGCTCGAGCGGGCGTTTGCCGCGCGGCTGCATCCGGCGCTGCTGAAGTTTCTGTTCCTCGTCGTCGCCAAGCATCGCGAGCCGCTGCTCGACGAGATCCGCGCCGCCTGGCAGAGCCGGCTCGACACCCGCGCCAATCGGCAGCTGGCGCAGGTGACGACCGCCGTGCCGGCCGATGGCGAGACGCTCGACCGCATTCGCGAAGTGCTCGAGGCCCAGACCGGCCGCACGATCGTGCTCGAGGAGGCGGTGGAACCGGCGCTCCTCGGCGGCCTCGTCATCCGGCTCGGTGACACGCTGATCGATGGCAGCCTGCGGACGCGTCTGGCGACGCTCCGCCATCGCCTGACCGCCCGCGCGTTCGCGGGCCACGCCTAAACGAACCCGAGGGAGACGTTGCCATGAAGATCCGCCCCGAAGAGATCACCGCCGTGCTGGAGAAGGAGCTCGACCGCTATGACGCGGCGCTCGACGTGGATGAGGTCGGCACCGTGCTCGAGGTCGGCGACGGCATCGCCCGCATCTTCGGCCTCTCGGGCGCGATGGCCGGCGAGATGCTCGATTTCGGCAATGACTTGTACGGCCTGGCGCTCAACCTCGAGGAGGACAACCTCGGCGCCGTCATTCTCGGCGACGACGTCGAGATCCGCGAGGGCGCCGAGGTCCGCCGCACGCGGCGCGTGCTGCAGGTGCCGGCGGGCGAGGCGCTCCTTGGCCGGGTGGTGAATCCCCTCGGCCAGCCGCTCGACGGCAAGGGGCCGATCACCACTGATCTCTTCCGGCCGCTCGAGTTCCAGGCGCCGGGCATCGTCCAGCGCCAGCCGGTCAAGGAGCCGCTGCAGACCGGGGTCAAGGCGGTCGACTCGATGGTCCCGATCGGCCGCGGCCAGCGGGAGCTGATCATCGGCGATCGCGGCACCGGCAAGTCGGCGGTCGCCATCGACGCCATCATCAATCAGCGCGGCGGCGACGTGTTCTGCGTGTACGTCGCCATCGGCCAGAAAGCGTCGACGGTGGCGTCGGTCGTCCAGCGGCTCGAGCAGGAGGGCGCGCTCGACTTCACCATCATCGTGGCCGCGCCCGCGTCGGCGCCCGCGCCGCTCCAGTACATCGCCCCCTACGCCGGCTGCGCCATGGCCGAGTACTTCGTCTACACCGGCGCCGACGGCAAGCCGGCGACGAAGAACAATCGCGGCCGCGCGACCCTCTGCGTGTACGACGACCTCTCGAAGCAGGCGACGGCCTACCGCCAACTGTCGCTGCTGCTGCGCCGGCCGCCGGGACGCGAGGCGTATCCGGGCGACGTCTTCTACCTCCACTCGCGGCTGCTCGAGCGGGCGGCCAAGCTCTCGGATGAGCTGGGCGGCGGTTCGCTGACGGCGTTGCCGCTGATCGAGACCCAGGCCGGCGACGTCTCGGCGTACATCCCGACCAACGTGATCTCGATCACCGACGGGCAGATCTACCTCGAGCCGGATCTGTTCTACTCCGGCGTCCGGCCGGCGATCAACGTCGGGCTGTCCGTCAGCCGCGTCGGGGGCAACGCCCAGATCAAGGCGATGAAGAAGATCGCCGGCTCGCTCAGGCTCGACCTCGCCCAGTACCGCGAGCTGGAGGCGTTCGCCCAGTTCGGCTCCGAGCTCGACAAGGCCACCATGAGTCAGCTCGAGCGAGGCCGGCGCACGGTGGAGTTGCTGAAACAGCCGCAATACCGGCCGATGACGGTCATCGAGCAGGTGGCCGCCATCTACGCCGTCACCCGCGGGTTCCTCGACGAGATACCGGTCGAGCGGGTGCAGGCGTTCGAGACCGAAATGCTCGCGTTTCTGCGCGACCGCCACGGGGAGCTGCTGGAACGGCTGCATGCCGGCAAGGAGCTGACGCCCGAGATCGAGCAGGAGCTGGTGGCCGCGATCGAGGCGTTCCGCGCGGGGTTCCTGCCCGCCGACGGGGCCGCCGGCGGCGGCGCGCCCACCGCCCAGCCCGCGGCGGCGGAGACGGAACAGCCCGCGGCGGCGGAGACGGAACAGCCCACGGCGGCGGAGACGGAACAGCCCGCGCCGACCGAGCCCGCGGCGGCCCCATCCACGCCGCCGGCAAACGGCTAGCCGCACCGCCGCATGGCCAAGGCCCGCGACCTCAAACGCCGCATCAAGTCGATCGAGAACACGCGGCAGATCACCAAGACGATGGAAATGGTCGCCGCGTCGAAGCTCAAGCGCGCCCAGGACCGGGTGGTGGCGGCGCGGCCGTTCGACGAATTCCTGCGCCAGGTGATCGGGCACGTGCGGGCCGCGGCCGCGTCCGCCAGCGGCACCACCCCCGACGATCCCCTGCTCCGCGACACGCCCGGCGCCGGCCGCGCCGCGGTGCTGGTGGTGACGTCCAACCGCGGCCTCGCCGGCGCGTTCAACGCCAACCTCGTCCGCACCGCGCGCGGGCTGGTCCGCCGGCTCGAGGGCGAAGGCCAGAAGGTCGAGCTCCACGTCATCGGCAAGAAGGGCGCGGCGATGCTGCGCTACCTCGGCCATCCCATCGAGCGCACGATCATCGACTTGAGCGACCGGCCGACGTTCGCCGAAGCGGAGGCGGCCGCGGCGCCGCTCATCGATGCGTTCGTGGAGGGGAAACTCGACGCCGCCCACCTCGTCTACGCGCACTTCAAGACCCCGGTCGAGCAGCGTCCCGTGGAAGCCCAGCTGCTGCCGATTCCGGCGGCCGAGGCGGCCCCCGCGGTCCCCGGGGCCGCCGCGGCGCCCGACACCGGGCGCCGCTATCTGCCGATCTACGAGTTGCTGCCGTCGCCGGAGGCGATCCTGACGCGCCTCCTGCCGCTCTTCCTCCGCTACGGGGTCTACCGCGCCATCATCGAGAGCGCGGCGTCGGAGCACGGCGCCCGGCGGACGGCGATGAAGAATGCCACCGACAACGCCAAGGAAATCATTCGATCCCTGACCCGCTCGTACAACCGGGCGCGTCAGGCGCAGATCACGCAGGAGATCGCCGAGCTCGTCGGCGGATCCGAAGCGCTGCGCGGATAACCCGGAAAGGGGACCCACAACATGGCCCAGCAGAACCCGAAGCAGACGGACTCCACCGACGGCGCCGCCGCCACCGCCGAGGCCCCCGTGACGCGGGGGGTCGGGCGGGTCGTGCAGGTGATCGGTCCGGTGCTCGACGTGGAGTTCGAAGCCGAGAAGCTTCCCGAGATCTACAATGCGCTCCGCATCACCGCGAAGTCCGATGCC
>JBHENR010000012.1:0-10732 GCA_046262555.1 Gemmatimonadota bacterium
GAGCTTCAGCACGTGGTCCACCCGTTCGGCGTACGTCTCGATGTGGCCGTAGAGCAAAGTGCAGTTGGTGGGGAGGCCCATCCTGTGCGCGGCGTCGTGAACCCGCAGCCACTCCCGCTCGCCGATCTTCGTCTTGTAGAGGATCGCCCGGACGCGTTCGCTGAAGACCTCTGCCCCGCCGCCCGGCAGCGCGTCGACACCCGCCTCGACCATGTCCTGCAGCACCTGCTCGATCGACCGCTTGCCGATCTTGGCGAAGAAGTCGATCTCGACGGCGGTCCACGCCTTGATCGTCAAGTCCGGCGCCGCGGCGCGGATCCGGCGGATGATCTCGACGTAGTGGTCATAGGGCCACGTGTTGTGGAGTCCGCCGACGATATGGATCTCGCGGATCTCGGAGCTGACGTGGGCCAGGATCTCGTCCCACTCCATCTCGTACGCCTTGGGGTCATTCCGCGGCGGGGCCGCGAAGTCGCAGAAACCGCAGTCGAGCACACAGACGTTGGTGGGATTGAGCTGACGGTTGAGCACGAAGTAGACGCGGTCGCCATGCCGCCGGCGCGCGGCGTAATTCGCCATCTGTCCCAGTGCCGCGAGGTCCCACGTCTCCAGGCACGTCAGTCCATCGGCGTGGTCGAGCCGCTCGCCGGCGAGCACGCGGGTCCAGATCCGCTCGAGCGCGCGATCGCGAAAGGCGATTCGCGGGGGGGCGAGCTCGGTTGGCGCGCTGCGCGCGACGCGAGACCGTTCGAGAGTCGCGAGAGGTGTCATGAGCGCAAATCTACTGCTTCCTGTGCATCACGTCCGGGTCAGCCAACCCCCCCCAGCCCGTACGATTCCCACCGCGCGTCCACCAGCCGCACCACGGAAGGGTCCATCACGATGGGATTGGGATAGCCTGGCTTCCAGGTGGCGTCGATCGCCATCCGGCCGCCGTAGCGGGGCCAGGCGCCCTCCATCCGCATCGCGCTGAAGATAACGTCCCGGGCGGCGTCGAAGCGGGTGAAGATCCCCCACAACAGGAGCACCTGATCGTCCAGCGGGACATCGTCGGAGACGACCGCCAGCCACTTGATGTGGCCCAGCGCGGGGCTCGCAACCAGGGCCTCCGCGACGGAGCGCCCCGTCACGCCGTCCCGCGCCCGCACCTGGACCACGCAGAGCGTGTCCCCCAGCACTCGCCAGGCGGCCACGCGGTCGTCCTGCGCATCGGGCGGCCGGAACGGCGCATCGCGACCCCCCGGAAGATCGTCCACACCGGAATCGCCCGATGAAACGGCCGGCGCCGCATCCCCGCTGATTCCTCCCGCCCCGCGCGTGGCGTCCAGAATCAGCTTGGACCCCAGATTCATCGTGAACGAGGTAAAGTCGAGCGTGTCCTGAGGCACGCCCGGAAGGAGCAGCGCGTCGTCCGCCGCATGCCAGTGGCGCCGCACGGCCGCCAGCACGGCGCCGACGTCGGCCACCGGCACGTCTTCATCCACCACGATGGCCACCTTGGTCAGCCCCAACTGGCCCTGACCGCAGAGACCGAGCGCTGTCTTGACCGCTTCCTTGCGATACCGCTCGCGCACGGCGACCACCAGCAGGTTGTGGAACCCCGCCTCATAGTAGGCGTGGAGGGCGTGGACTTCGGGATGGACGAGCCGGATCAGCGGCCCGGCGATTTCCGCCACCGCCTCGCCCATGGCGCGGTCCTCCTGTGGCGGCAGGCCGACGACCGCCGCCGGATAGACCGGCCGCTCGCGGTGGGTAATCCGCTGGATGTGCAGCACGGGAAACGGCGCCGCGTGGGAATAGTGGCCGAAGTGGTCGCCGAAGGGACCCTCCATGACGCGCTCGTGGGGCGGCACGATTCCCTCGAGCACGAACTCGGCCGACGCCGGCGCCCACGCCTCGACCGCGCCGCAGCGCGCGAGCGGCGTCGGGCTCCCCCGCAGGAAGCCAGCAAAGGCGAGCTCGTCGATCCCCTCCGGCAGCGGCGCCACCGATGCCAAGAGCGTAATCGGATCGGCGCCCAGCGCGACCGCCACCGGCAGCCCCTCGCCGCGCGCCTCGGCAGCCGCGTAATGGAATCCCCCGCCTTTCATGATCTGCCAGTGCATGCCGGCGCGGTGGCCGTCGTAGACGTGCATGCGATAGATGCCGAGGTTCCGCCCGCCGGTCTCGGGATGCGCGGTGACGACCAGCGGAAACGTGATGAAGCGGCCGCCGTCTTCCGGCCAGCAGGTGAGGATGGGCAGGTCGTTCAGCGAGAGGCCGCCGGCGGCCTGGGACGGCGAGGGCCCGCCGCGCTTGGCGCGGAAGTGGCGGCCCCGGAGCAGCGTCCGCCGCGCGCCCCAGAGCGCCTTCGGCGACGGCGGCATGAGCCGCTCCGCCGTGGCAAACAGCTCGTCCCCGATCGCGGCCGGCGCGCGTCCCAGCGCCCACTCGATCCGGCGCCGCGCGCCCAGCACGTTGGCGACCAGCGGAAAGCGCGACCCCTTCACCCGTTCGAACCAGAGCGCCGGTCCATCGGCCTTGACGACGCGGGTCACGATCTCGGTGATCTCGAAGCGGGGATCGACTTCGACGGGCACGCGGATGCAGTCGCCGCGGGATTCGCAGTGGCGCAGGAAGCTCTGGAGATCCGGGAAGGGCATTACGCGGCGCCGCTCAGGCGCGGGGGTCCAGCTCCGCCGCGCGCCAGCCCGCCGCCTGCTCGACGCCAACAACCTGCAACACCCGCCCCACGAAATCAGCCACCAGGTCGTCGAGCGTGGCGGGCTTGGCGTACCACCCCGGCGCTATCGGCATGATCGTCACGCCATCGCCGGCGAGCGCGGCGGCCTGCCTGAGCGCCACCGCCGACAGCGGCGATTCGCGCAGGCAGAGGACGAGCCGGCGCCCCTCCTTGAGCGTGACGGCGGCCGCGCGGGTGATGAGCGAGTCGGAGATCCCACTGGCGATCTTCCCCAGCGTGGAGGTGGAGCAGGGCAGGATCACCATCGCGTCCCACGGGTTCGAGCCCGAAGCGATCGGCGCGGAGAGGTCGGCGTCGGAGAACAGCTGGGTGGCGAGCGCGGCGACGTCGTCGCGGCCGAGCCCGGTTTCCTCGCGGACGACGTTCTGCCCCCAGCGCGAGAGGATGGCGTATGTCTCACCCGGGCAGCGCCGCAGGAATTCGATCCCGAAGATCGAACCCGACGCGCCGGTGATGCCCACGAGGGTGCGCATGGAAGCCAAGCTACTCCGTCAGATGCCGGCTGCCACGGTGGCGAGCGCGGCGAGGCCGACCCAGACGTTGATCCGGAAGAAAGCGAGATCGAGGTCGTCCGCCTTGCGCTGCTCCCAGATCAGAAACGCCCCGACGAGCAAGAGAAACGGCACCGCCGGCCACGCCAGCCGCACCATCACCAGCGCCGCCAGGCACCCCCATGCCGCCGCATGGAGCACGCGGGAGATTGTCAACGCGGTGTCCCGTCCATAGCGCGCCGGCAGCGACCGCAGTCCGGTGTCGCGGTCGTGCGCTTCGTCCAGCGTGCTGTAGATGATGTCGAACCCCGCCACCCAGCCGAGCGTGAAGCACGCGAGCAGCAGCGCGGGCGCGGCGCCGTCGAAGGAAAGCCGCGCCGCGAAGAACCCGCCCAGCGGGGCCATCGCGAGCCCCAGCCCGACTCCCAGGTGGCACCAGGCGGTGGCGCGCTTCAGATAGGGGTAGGCGATGAACACCGCCAGCGGCAGCGGCGCGAGCACCAGGCAGAGGGGATCGATCAGACCCGCCGCCACGGCATAGACGGCGGCGCCGAGCAGCGTCAGCCCCCACGCCTCACGGAGGGACATCGCTCCGCTGGGCAGCTCGCGGGTGGCGGTGCGGGGGTTGGCCGCATCGAGCCGGCGGTCGATGATCCGGTTGAGGCCCAGCGCGGCGGTGCGAGCTCCCGTGCCCGCCAGGAGCACCAGCAGCAGCAGCTGACCGCTCACCGCGGCCCCCGCGCCGAGCAGGACGCCGGCGAAGAGCATCGGCAGCGAGAACAGCGTGTGCTCGAAGCGGACGAATCGGCCCCAGGTCTGCAGCCGGCCGGCGGGCTGGGCGTAGCCGACGCCCCCCGCCCGGGGCGGAAGTTGGCTGAGATTGGCCGACGACTTGGTGGTCATGCAGGGTAACCTAGTCCGTTACGTGTCGAGATGTCGGCACCAGCTGGCGTGGTGGGACGCGCTGATCGTCGCGTTCGCCCAGCTCGCGGGGTGCCGCTATCTGCTGTCGGAAGATTTCTCGGACAGCCGGGACTTCGACGGCCTGGGGTGATCAATCCCTTCCTTCGGGATCCTACCGTCGCCCGGTGAGTTGGAAGCCCCCGGTCAGTGGAGCTCGACCGCCAGGCCGCGGTTGGTCTCCTCGATCCGCGCGGCGAGCGCCACCCGCTGCTCGGGCTGCAGCGTCGAGACCAGCTCCGGCCACGCCCCGACTTCGACGAAGCCATAATCCAGCGCCGTGCGGCGCTTGGCATCCGAGACGAGCGCCGGGTCCACGCCGCCCGCGACGGACGAGCCGCGCTCGTGGAACTCCTCGATGTAGTACTGCCGGTACGCTTCGACGATGGGAGGCACGTCGACGCCGCCGCGCGGCGCAGGCGGCGGCGCCGGCCCGAACTCCTCGACCAGCGTCGTGTCGCTCCCCGCGCTCCCCCGCACCGTGTCGGGGGCGCTGTTTGGCAGCTGGGCACGGGGCGCGTCGGCGGACGGGGGCTGGGCCAGCCCGCCCGCGCCGTCGCCGTCCCGGCGCGCCCCGTCATCGTCCGCGGTTTCTCCCCCGCACGCCGCGATCAGGGCGATCGCGATCAATCCCAGGCGTAGGGCGCGCGGCCGCACGGCTCCGCCCTACCGCTCGGCGGCGGGTTCGGATGGCGCGGCGGCGGAGATCTCCCGCAGATACGCCGCCACCAGACCGTCGTCCTGCACGTGCACCGCCACGTCGGCCTGGGCGACGATGCCCACCAGCCGGCCGTCCGCGTCCACCACGGGGGCCCGGCGCACGCGCCGCGCCGCCAGGCTGCGAATGACGTCGTCGCCGTCCTCCTCGGCCCCGACCGTCAGCGGGTTGGCCGTCATGCACTGGGCGATCGTGAGCCCCGCCAGCGAGCCGCCGTTGGAGCGGATGCCGAAGAGGATGTCGCGGTCGGTGACGATGCCGACCACCCGCCGGTCGGCGTCCACCACTGGAACCGCCCCGCACTCGACCTCGTCCATGTGGGTCAGCGCCGCGTCGGCGGCGTCATCCGGATCGCAGCAACGCGGCGATGCCGTCATCATGTCCTTGACCTGCATTGTCCCTCCGCTGAAAGTGGGCCCGCCCCCAAGATACACGACCCGCCGCCCCGGGCACCGGCCCTGTCGGGGGCGACCTCCGGACGATAACATGGGCAGATGACGGATGAAATTCAGCTGTTGAGGGATCTCGTGGCGATCCCCTCGGTGAGCGGCGACGAAGCGGCGATCGTCGCTTTTGTGGAGGGCGTGGCGCGGCAGTGGGATCTCCCGGTGGAGGTGGACGGGGCCGGCTTCCGCATCACCGTCCCCGGCCGCGCGCCCGGGCGCGCGCTGGCGCTCGTCTCCCACCTCGACACCGTGCCGCCGGGCGAAGGCTGGACCCGCAATCCCTTTCAGCCGGTTATCGCGGATGACCGGCTCTACGGCCGCGGGGCGGGCGATGCCAAGGCATCGGTGGCCGCCATGCTGTGCGCGGCCCGGGATGTGGCCGCCGCGGGCGGGCCGCCTACCGGACGGCTGCTCGTGCTGCTGGGCCTGTCCGAGGAGACGGACGATACCACCATGCCGCGCCTGGTCGAAGCCGCCGGGCCGATCGATGCGGCCGTCATCGGGGAGCCGACCGGGCTGGATCTGGCCATCGTCCAGCGCGGGCTGTTGCGCCTCGACCTGGTCGCGGAGGGCGAACAGCGCCACGCCGGCAACACGGCGGCTGAGGATGCCAGGGACAACGCAATCGCGGTGCTGGCCCGCGACCTGCTGGCGCTCGAGGGCCTGGCGCGCGGGCGGCCCCACGCCTTGGTGGGTGACCCGACGATCACGCCCACGATGCTCTCGGCCGGCGTCCAGCGGAACGTCACGCCTCCGACCGCCCGCGCGGCGCTCGACGTCCGCAGCACACCCCACTGGTCCCACGCCGAGCTGGTCGAGATAATCCGTTCCGCCGTCCGGTCGCGCGTCGAGATCGTCTCGGATCGGATGGTGCCCTGCCAGACGCCGCCCAATTCCGCGCTCCTGGCCACCGCCGGGCGCGTCCGGCCCGCGAGCCGCCGTTACGGCAGCCCGACCTGCTCCGACTGGGTGTTTCTCCGCCACTGTGATGGGATCAAATGCGGCCCCGGGACGAGCCGGCGATCGCACACGGCGGACGAGTACGTCACGCTGGCGGAAGTCCGGGACGCCCGCCGCTTCTATCGGGCACTCGCCTTGGAGTACATCACAGACGAGCGCTGAACTCTTCACGCCGTCCGGTGTACCGTCGTGGCGCTTCGAAAGTCGCCACCGTCGCTCGGCGTCACTATTATTCTGAGGGCCCTACTCGACCTCTTTCTGGAGAATCTTCATGTCCCGTCGTCCCGGCTTTTCCTGGGCCCTCGCGGTCCTGGTGCCACTTTTGCTAGCCGCTCCTGGCTCTGCCTTCGCCCAGTTCGGCGCCCTCCGCGACGCGGCCAAGAAGGTCACGGACCGCACGCCGAACCTGGGCGAGATGTTGCAGGGCGACCCCCCCATCACGACCAGCCTGGTCGACGCCATCTTCGGGGTGGACTCGCTCGACAGCTTCGACCCGCAGAACCTCACTCCGCTGACGGACCTCGAGCGGACGGAAAACGGCGGCTTCCTGCTGCAACCCGGCAGCTACGAGATCCATGGGGAGAGTTACTGCCTCAAGGCCGGCACCCACGGTCCCGGCGGGGGCGATGGCTACCTGTTCGCCTCGACCGCCGGTCCCGCCGCGGACGCCGTCCTCACCATCCTCCACGGCGCCGTCGAGCACCCCGAGATCCATCAGCACGACATACAAGTTTTGTTGTGGGCCATCATTGCGCGGGCGAAGTTCGAGGACCTGTCGTCAGAACTCAAGGTGACGGCGGCCAAGCTCCTCACCCCGGAGGAACTGGCACGGCTCAACCGGTCGGCGCTCGACCTGGTCCCCGCTCCGGTCCTCCAGCGCGCGCTGCAGAGCATGCCCCCGCTGGTCCGTCAGGTCCTGGAAGCCGAGGCACGGCTCCGGTCCATGCTGACCCAGCCCGGGATGACGTTTGAGCAACTCGAGGCCGTCGCCGTACTCGCCGGCCTCGCGCCGGAAGGCGAAGGCAGCCGCCAGGTTCCCTCTGGCCGCTGGTCTTATCACCCCACTGGCTACTACATCCGTTTCCTCCCGCGCGGCTATACCTACACGGTCACGCAGATCTGGGTACCGGAAGACAGTCCGGCCGTGGGTCAGGAGTACGACCCGGCGGGTCACATCGCCGTCCCCGGCAACACCGCCCGCCAGCGGCTGATTCAGTCGGGACGCGTGCAGCAGCAGACATAGCGATCGGGCCGGCTGGGAGAAAACAAACGGGGCCGCCAATCGGCGGCCCCGTTTTCTCTCTCGCTGGGGTCCCGTGTACTAGGGCCGGCGCTTCACCGGGTACACCGGCCGGATATCCACCGGCACATCCGCCAGCCGCCCGAGCGCCTCCGCCACCGACCCCGGCAATCCACCCTCGCCCGTAAGCAACGCCTCCACTCCCGCCCGGTCCCCTGTCGCCTCGAGCGTGAGCAGCGTCCGTCCCAATGCGGCGTACGCCGGACCGATCCGCGCGAAGTCGATCCCGAAGCGGCCATCCGCGCCCACGGTCATCGCCCCGTCGTCGAGCAACGCATTGAGCTGCACCGCGCACCCCTTGCCGTGCGCCTCCTCGATCCCGAACCGCACGCAGCGGAACAGGCTCGCGACGCCGGTGACGTACACCTGGCGCCGGAACGCGTCGCTGTAGACCCCCCGCTCGGTGAGCTGGATCAGCGAGGTGACGCCGATGACGTCGGCCTTGGCCTCCTCGAGCGGGCTGTAGTTGGCCTCGAGCGCCACCGACAGGGGGATCTCGCTGCCGTAGACGAAGTCCGGTCCCAGCCCGTGCGCCAGCTCGTGCATGACGGAGGTGGTGAAGAACGCCTTCGCATCCAGGTCGGGCAGCAGCGACGGCTCCAGCAGCCGCTCCGCGATCGGCACCAGAATCTTGTCATACTTCGCGGTGATGACGTTCCGCAGCATGACGTTCTTGTTGCCGTGCGGCCCGGTCACGCGGGGATCATTCGGCAGATTGAAGGCGATCGTGTTGACGCCCCGGCGCGCGTCGCCGGCGGTATAGACGACGTCCGCCACTGACAGTGGCGTGACGAAGGAGCGGTCGAGCCGCTTGTACCGATCGTCCATCGGCAGCGCCTGCTCGAGATCGCGAAGATGGCTGACCAGGACCTCGAGGTCGGCGCTCGCCCGCGGGTCCTTGAGCGTGATGAACGACTCGAACGCGGCCTTCCACCCCATCAACTCGTCTTCATAGACCTCGTAGGGCCCGATCGTGGGCTCGATCACGCTGCCCTCGATCTCCATCCAGGCGATGTCCGAGGCGACGTAAGCATCGTCCATGAAGGCGATGGCGCGGAGCTCGAGGAACCGCCTAAGCGACAGATTGTCGGCCAGCCCGGCCGCTTCCCGGAGCAGCGCCGCCGCCTGCGCGAGCTCCTCCGGAAACGCCTGACTGTAGGGGACGGCGATCAGGGACATCGCGGACCGCCGGATCACGGTGTAGTAGTCGGTGAAGGCGGCGCGCTGGTCGGGGTGCTCCAGAATCCACGCCTCCAGCTCGGTCTGCGTCAGGTCGGGCGGGTAATACCCGGCTCCGGCGGGCTTCGGCCCGACGTCAAGAAACGGCGCGTTTCCCTCGAGCCGGTCCCACGGGCCGGCCATGATGTCGTAGTACTCGCGCGCGGCCTCGAGACCCGGGCCGCTCGTGTCGGCCATCTCCGCGCGGAACTGCAGGTTCTCCCGCCACACCTGGCGCAGGAACACACGATGCAGGATGTCGGAAGCCTCGACCAGCTTCGCCACCACCTGCTTCTGCCGCGCATCAAGCAGTGTCGTATCCGCGGAAAGCTCCACCGGAGTGAATTGCCGCACCCGGTCGGCGATCTCCGCGGGCGTCACGTCCGGCGCCAGGGCCACAACACCGAGGCTGAGCTGGACGTCCAGTTCCTGATTGATGGCGCACGCCACGCTCGAGCCCGAGACGAGCACCAGGGCAACTCCGACGAATCCCTTCATGCGGTGTTCTCCTGCTGCAGATTCATGCCGAAGCGGCGGTCGCACCGGCCGCTGGGGCGGGCATCCATTTCGACGAAGCCATTGTGTTCGTACAGGCCGATCGCGGCGGTCAACACCGAGGCAGTCTCCAGTTCCATCCGCGTCCGCCCGGCGCGCCGGGCGTGGTCCAGGGCAAGGCCGAGCAGCTGCCGGCCGAGGCCCCGGCCGCGGAGCGAGCCGTCGAGATACATCTTGTGGAGCAGGCTGAGCGTGGGATCGTCGGGGTCGAACATCACCCCGCCGGAGCCGACGATCTCGCCGCGGGCGTTCTCCACCACCCAGAACTCGCCGCCGTGCAGGCGATAATGGCGCTCGATGTCCTCCAGATCGGCATCGCGGCCGACGTGGTCCGCCACCAGGCCGAACTCGTCGAGTATGCGATACACGAGCCCCCGCACCGCGGTCTGGTCGTCGTCCCGGTAGGGACGGATCCAGACGGCCAGGGCGAGCGGATCATTGGCCCGAGCCGCGGGCTCCTCCCGCGGGTCGGGCCGGCGAATGGTCATGGCCGCCCCATCAGGGGCGCGGGCCTACGAGCCCGACGCCACCGGGTAGCCGGACTTCTTCCAGGCGCCGAGTCCACCCTTGAGTACCGCCACCTTCGTGTATCCGTTTTCTTCTGCGATTTGCGCCGCCCCGACGCTTAAACCGTCGTCGGGTCACGTGCAGTAGAGGATGAGCCACTTGTTGAGCGGGAGGCTGCCGAGCGAGCGCGCCATCTGATCGGTCGGGATGAGTCGCGCGTCGGCGATGTGCTGTTCGGTAAACGAAAAGGCATTGCGGTTATCCACGAAGATGACGTCGTCGTTGCCCGCCTCGAGATAGGCGTCGACGTCCTCGGGGTCGACGAACAGCACTTCGCGCTCCGCGTACGTCTTGAGCGGGCCGGCCGCCGCATCGCCGCTACCGTCCCCGCCGCAGGCGAAGAAAACGGCTGCCATCAACACACCAGTCAGGACGCATTTCATGTAAGCCAATATACGCCCTGGTGGGAGTCGGGAACAGACGGCCAAGCGCTGACTGTCAGAGGGGGCCGCTATCCAACTTACGAGCGGCCTGATTCACAATTGACACTCTTGGGAGTTTGTGAGAAATGAAGCCGATCCTCTGGGCTCTAATGGGAAATCTCTACGTAATCGTCAGGTTCAATATTGTTTGGGAAAACGACGATGTTGGTACAAGCATATCGAGCCGAAGGTACTAGCAGAGCACTGCATCCCAACCATGCCGCGGCCCGACCAATATGTTGACTTTGAGTAACCTCGTCGTGATGCAGAAGGTCCCTCCCAATTCCTACCACCCTAAGCCTGTCCAAGTCCTGCAAATCGATGACTCGTGAGAGCGCTAACTTGAGTTCTA
>JBHENR010000013.1:0-3624 GCA_046262555.1 Gemmatimonadota bacterium
GAGTGGAAGGTGCCGATCCAGAGGCCGTCGGTGCCCGCCGGGTGGCCGGCCAGCAGGCGGGCGACGCGGGACTTCATTTCGCCGGCCGCCTTGTTGGTGAACGTCACCGCCAGGATATGGGGCGGCGCGACGCCATGTTCCTCGATCAGCCAGGCGATCCGATGGGTGAGGACGCGGGTCTTGCCGCTGCCGGCGCCGGCCAGCACCAGGAGCGGCCCGTCGCCGTGGGTGACGGCGGCGTGCTGGTCGGGATTGAGCGCCGCGAGCCAGCGATCGCTCATGCGGCGGCGGCCGGCAGCGTCACGCGGAACGTCGTCCCGGTATGGGGATCCGCCGTGGCCAGCTCCAGCGTCCCCTTGTGGTACTCCTCGATGATCCGTCGCGCGAGCGAAAGGCCGACGCCCCACCCCTGCGACTTGGTCGACACCCCGGCCTCGAAGATCTGCTTGCGGAGCGCCCGCGGGATGCCGGGGCCGTCGTCGGCGACGTCCACCACCACCGTGTCGGGGAGCACCCCTGGTGCCACCCGCAGCGTGATCGTGCCGCCCCGGCCGTCGAGCGCGTCCACGGCGTTCTTGATCAGGTTCTCGAGCGCCCACTCGAGCAGGGTGCGGTTCGCCGCCACCGGCGGCACGCCGACGTGCTCGACGAGGAGATCGATCTTCCGGCCCCGGCGCGGCAGCCGCGCCCGGCTATACGTCTCCAGCTCGCGCACCACGTCGGCCAGGTCGAGCGGGGCGAGGCGGGGCTGGCGGCCGATCAACTCGAACCGGTTGGCTACCTTGGTCAGCCGGTCGAGGTCCTGCTCCATCGCCCCCAGGGCGGCCGGCACGTCAGCGCCGGCGTCGCGCAACAGCTCGACCCAGCCGTAGAGCGAAGAGATCGGGGTGCCGAGCTGATGGGCGCTCTCGCGCGCCATCGCGACCCAGATCTGTCCCCGCTGGACCCGCAGGTTGTACCGGATCAGCCAGAACGAGATCGCCGCGATCGCCGCCAGGCCGAGGCCCTGGATGTAGGGCAGGTAGCGGAGCAGGACGATTGTGCCCGCCTCGCTGATGTGAATCCGCTGGACCACCCGGCCGTTCTCGTCGGTCACCGGATAGGGATCGGCGAAGCGGTCCATCCGGGCGGCCTCCTGCCGCAGCGCGATCCGCTCGGCCGGCGACCAGGGGCCGGTCGCGTTGGCGATCTCGAGATCGGTCAGGTTCTTGAACGCGGTGGGATTGCCCTGCTCGTCGGTGAGGATCACCGGATACGGAAAGTTTTGTATGACTTCCTCGAACAACAGGAACTGGGCGTCATCCGGCGACGAGATGCGGAGCGCGCGCGCATAGAGGGTGGCGAGCCGCTCGGTGTCCTTGCGGATGTCGCCGACGAGCGCGCGGGTGTACCAGAGGTATCCCACGAACAGCACCAGAAACGCCCCGATGGCGACCAGCGGCCAGATGCGCGGCCGGATCTGCGGCCGGTTCGGGGCTGAGGGTGTCAGGGCGCGCTCCGCTTCAGCTCGCAGGCGCGAGCGTGGTCCGTCCGCCCAGGTAGGGCCGCAGCGCCGCCGGCACGTGGATGGTGCCGGCTGCGTCCTGCCCGTTCTCGAACAGCGCGACCAGCGTCCGCGCCAGGGCGACGCCCGAGCCGTTCAGCGTGTGGGGGAATCGCGTGCCCTCCGCGTCCTTCATCCGGAGATTGGCGCGGCGCGCCTGATAGGTCTCGCAGTTGGAGCAGGACGACACCTCCAGCCACGTCTCGACGCCCGGCGCCCACACCTCCAGGTCGTACGTCTTGCTGGCGGCGTTGCCCATGTCGCCGGCCGCGAGCTGGACCACGCGGTAGGGCAGCTCGAGCGCCTGCAGCACGCCCTCGGCGCTCCGCGTGATCGCCTCCAGCGCGTCGTACGACGTCTCCGGACTGGTGATCTGGAACAGCTCGACCTTGTCGAACTGGTGCACCCGGATGAGGCCCCGCGTGTCCCGCCCGTGGGCCCCCGCCTCGCGCCGAAAACAGGGGGTATGGGCGCAGTAGCGCAGCGGCAGCCGGGCGGCGGGCAGGATCTCGTCGCGGTGCCACCCCATGAGCGGCACCTCAGCGGTGGGGACGAGATACAGCTCGTCGCGCTCGACGGAATAGAGCTGCTCCTCGAATTTCGGCAGGTGGCCGGTGGCAGTCGCGGTGTCGGGGTTGACCAGGATAGGCGGCGCGATCTCGACGTATCCGCTGGCGCGATGACGATCGAGCATGAAGGTGATCAGCGCGCGCGACAGGGCGGCGCCGTCGCCGACCAGCGCCGGGAACCCCGAGCCCGCGATCTTCGAGCCGCGCGCGAAATCGAGCAGGCCCAGTGCTTCGCCCAGCTCCCAATGCGGCCGCGCCGCAAACTCGAACGCGCGCGGCTCGCCCCAGGACCGTATGACCGTGTTCGCCGCCACGCCCCCGGCCGCGACCGAGGGGTGCGGCAGATTGGGGACTTCCAGGAACAGCGCCTCGAGGGTCTCCCGGTGCGCGCTGGCCTGATCATCCAGCCCCGCGATGCGGTCGCCCACCAGCCGCATCTCGGCCCGCAACGCCTCCGCCTGCACGCGTTCACCGGCCGCCATCAGCGCCCCGATGTCCCGGCTCCGGGCGTTGCGTTCAGCCTTGAGCTGCTCGCTCTCGGCCAGCAGCCGGCGGTGCTCCAGGTCGAGCGCGAGCAGCCGGTCGAGGTCCGCTGTCTCCCCCCGCTTGCCGAGTCCCGCCCGTACGGCGTCGACGTCGGAGCGCAGCAGGCGGAGGTCGAGCATCAGTCTGCCTCGGCCAGGACGGTCGTATTCAGCGGCTGCGCCTGATACGCCCAGCGGAACTGGATGAAGCCGCTGCCCACCGCCGTGACCTCGAGCTTGGCGTAGTTGGTCTGCAGAATGCTGCCGGCGGGACGCGCGATCCGCAACGCGTAGGTGTGACCCGCCACGACGGGCACGCCAAGCGAATCGTCGGGTGCGCTGTAGCCGCTCTCGGGGACGGTTTCCAGTGCGGTGAACGAGACCGCCCCCAGATCGCGGATGCCGGTCCGCACCTGCGACAGCCCCGACACGGCCGTCGAGTAGGCCCACAGGCCGAGCGTGCCGTCGGTCCGCTCGTCGAGAACGAACGTGCCGATTCCACTGCGAACGTCTATGGGGCCGATGAAGAGCTGCACGCCGGTGGGGATGTCAAACGCGCTCGGCAAGCCGGACAGCCCGAGCTGCCAGACCTCGGACGACCCGCTCGTGACCTCCAGCGGAAATCCGCGAAACGGATTATCCTCGCCACAGTCGGCGGCCAGAACCACTAGCGCCAGGAGCCCCACGCCCGCCGACCGGGCGCCCGCTCGAATGCTATGCCGCATGCTCATCGTCCACTCCGTCCCTTCCTTCCGCCACCAGGCCCCGCCACTCGGCGAGCAGGTCGCGCATGGTATCCTGCCAGGTAAAGCGCGCCTGCCAGCCGGTCGCGGCGCGCAGCTTCGACGAGTCGCCCACCATCCACTGCACCTCCGCCGTCCGGAACGCGGCCGGGTCGCTCTCCAGCCGGATCGGCACGTTCGCCTCGGCGCAGAGGACCGCCAGGGCGTCGCCGATCGTCTGGGCGACGCCGCGGGCGACGTTGTAC
>JBHENR010000014.1:0-2629 GCA_046262555.1 Gemmatimonadota bacterium
GGTAGAGATGCGTCCCGGTGAGCGCGTAGAGTCGGCCGTCGGGGCCCAACTCCAGGTCGGTGATGCCCCCCGCGAGTCCTTCGGCGAACGTACCGGCGCCGACCACCCGCCTGCGGGTGGGGTCGAGCGCAAGCTGGAGGATAAGGCCGGTGTTGTAGAAGCCGACCAGCACGCGCCCGTCGTACGCGGGCCCGTAGGCGTGGTCGCGGAGCACGACGATCCCGGTGGGAGCGACTCGCGCGTCGTACGACTCCCAGGCGGCGGGGCGGAACTCGTCGCCGATCACAGCGGCGGAGATCCGCTCGATCGGGTTGGTGGGAAGCCCCCACACGAACGGCCAGCCGGCGTTCTCCCCAGGCTCCATGCGGAGCACGCGGTCGTGGCCAGCGGGGCCGTTGTCCGCGATCCAGAGAGCCCCGTCGGCGGGATCGAACGTGAAGCCGAACGGGTTCCGGAGGCCATAGACCCAGATCGGGCTGTCGGGCCCGAGGGGGTTGTCGGTGGGAATGGTGCCGTCGGGGTTGTAGCGCAGGATCGAGCCCATGGGGCTGACGGTGCGCTGGGCATTGAGGCTGGCGGTCCTGTCCAGCTCGCCCAGTGAGACGTAGAGCCGGCCGTAGGGACCGAAGCCGACGTTGCCGCCGTTGTGGAATGGGCCCGGTCGCGCCGGGAGCGCCAGAACCCGTTCCCCGGAATCCGCGCGCAGGGAATCCCCCTCCAGCCGATACCGCTCGACGTACACTCCGGCCACGCCTTCGGGCTCGCGGTCGTGGGTATCCTCGTCGGTCGGGCTGGCGGTATACCAGACGTAGAGCGCGCGATCGCGGACGAAGTCGGGCCCGAGCGTCAGCCCGGCCAGCCCCCGCTCGCCGCTGAAGGCGACCGGGACGTCCAGGACCGGGACCGGAGACACTGTGCCGTCGAGCGCCATGACCCGCACTCGGCCGGTGCCCTTCTCGGTATAGAGCCGGCGGCCGTCTGGGAGGAAGGCGAGCTGGACGGCGAACTCGAGCGAGTCGGCCACGGTTTCGATCGCCAGCGCGGGAGCCGGGAGCGGGGAGTGCCGGGCCGGCTCGGCACACCCCAGCCAAGCGGCGCCTGCGGACAGGAGCAGTGACGATGAACGGAGTGGGATGAGCATGGGCCGGAAGCTATCGTCCACCCCCACTCGCGCAACGCGCGGGACGCCGGTTCCCGGTTGGGTTCCGGCCGAGCTGCCGGCCGCGCCCGGGGTGTACCAGTTCGAGGCCGACGGCGGCACGGCGCTCTACGTGGGCAAGAGCGTCAACCTGCGCCGCCGCGTCCGCGGGTACTTCTACGGCGGCGGGCCCGAGAGCGCGCGGACGGCGGAGATGCTCGCGCTCGCCCGGGCCGTCCGCTGGCGCGCGACCGGTAGCGATCTCGAGGCGCGGCTGGAGGAGGCGCGGCAGATCGTCGCGGAGCGGCCGCGTTACAACCGGGCGCTGCGGAATCAGGCGCGCGGCTGGTACCTGGAGATCGACTGGCGCGATCCGTTCCCCCGCCTGCGGGTCGTGCGCGCGCCGCAGCGGCCCGGCGCCCGCCACTTCGGCCCCTATCGCGGGCGGCGGACCCCGGAGCGGGTCGGGCGGCTGCTCGAACGCGCGTTCGGCCTGCGCAGCTGCAGCGGGCGGGTGGTCCCGGATCCGGCCGGCTCCCCGTGCCTGTCCCACGGCCTCGGTCTGTGCACCGCACCCTGCATCGGGGAGGTCGGGCTATCGGAATACCGGGTCCGGGTCGAGCGGGCCGCGCGCGCTTTGGCCGACCCCGCCTACGCGCTCGCGCTGCGCGCCCGGCTCGAGGCCGAGCGCGGGGAGGCGAGCGCGGCGCTGGCGTACGAGCGGGCCGCCGAGCGGCAGCGGCGGATCGGCTGGCTCGACGAGCTGGAGGACGAACGGGGGGCCCTCGAGCGGCCATGGGTCGATCGGTCGTGGATGATCGGCCTGCCCCACGCGCGCGCCGGATGGTCGCTGCTGATCCCGATGGTCCGGGGCAAGGTGCTGCCCGGCGCGGAGGTGGACTGGGAGAGCGGGAGCGCGGCGGCGGTGGCGGACGCCTGCTACGCCGCCCGCGTGGCGGAGCTGCTAGCCGAAGCGGTGCTGGAGCCGGCGGAGCTGGTGCCGAGCCTCATCGTGAGCGGATGGCTGATGGACGGCGCCCCGGGGGGTCTGGTGCTGGATCTGAATCGGATGAGCGACGCGGACGTGGCCAGCCGGCTGGTCGCCGACCCCCCTACCCGCTGACGGGTCCTAGCGCGGTCCTCCCGGATCCCGGGGTAGGACGCGGCGGCGCGTGGAGGGGAAATCGGGATCCGCCGTCCGGCGGCGGATGTAGCCGTGGTGGCGGCCGCACTCGATGCACTCGTAGCGGACCCGCACGTGGGTGCCGTCCAGCTCCGGGGTCATCCGCTCCCGCGTACCGCAGAAGGGGCAGACGGGCCCGTCGGGCCAATCGACCCGGTCGAGCCGGTCGCGGAGACGGTCCTGCGGAAGCTTGGCCACCTGGAACATGGACCCATCTTAGGGGGTTCCTAATCCTTGGATATACGATTTCTTACAATCGCCGCCGGCGGGACCGGTAGGTTCGCGGTTTTCTGAGTCGAGGCCCGAGG
>JBHENR010000015.1:0-9401 GCA_046262555.1 Gemmatimonadota bacterium
GGCGATGACCTGGGCGGCGTAGCGGCGGAAGGCGGGCGTCAGCGCCTCGCCGAACGCCACCGCCTTGGCCGCGATGACGTGCATCAGCGGCCCGCCCTGGATGCCGGGAAAGATCTGCTTGTCCACCGCCTTGGCGTGCGCCAAACGGCACAGCAGCAGGCCGCCGCGCGGCCCGCGCAACGTCTTATGCGTCGTCGACGTAACAATGTCCGCGTGGGGAACGGGTGACGGAAACACCCCGCCGGCGACAAGCCCGGCGAAGTGGGCCATGTCGACCACCAGATACGCCCCCACGGCATCGGCGATGGCGCGGAAGCGGGCAAAGTCCAGCGTCCGCCCGTAGGCGCTGCCGCCGGCTACGAGCACGGCCGGGCGGCTGGCCTCGGCGGCGCGCTCGACCGCATCGTAATCGAGTCGCCCGGAGTCGGGATCGACGCCGTAGGCTGCGGCCGCGAACAGCTTCCCGCTGAAGTTGACCGGGCTGCCGTGGGTGAGGTGCCCCCCCGCCGCCAGGTCCATCCCCAGCAGGGTGGCGCCGGGAGCCATCAGCGCCAGGTAGGCGGCCATGTTGGCCTGCGAGCCGGAGTGGGGCTGGACGTTGACGTGCTCGGCGCCGAACAGCTCGCGGGCCCGCTCGATGGCGAGCGTTTCGACTTCGTCGACGACCTCGCAGCCGCCATAGTATCGTCGGCCGGGGTACCCCTCGGCGTACTTGTTGGTCAGCACCGAACCCATCGCCTCGAGCACCGCAGGGCTGACGAAGTTCTCGCTGGCGATCATCTCCAGGCCGTCGGCCTGCCGCTCGGCCTCTGCCCGGATGAGGTCACTGATCGCCGGGTCGGCCTCCCGCAACGGGATCATCGCCCCGCCGGCTCGATCTTCTCGACCCGGCGCTGGTGCCGGCCGCCGCCGAACGGCGTATCGAGAAAGGTCCACAGAATCTTCTGCGCCTCGGCGGTGGAGAGGAGCCGCGACCCCAGGCAGAGGACGTTGGCGTCGTTGTGTTCGCGGGCCATGGCGGCCATCTCGGCGGTCAGGCAGTTGGCGGCCCGCACGCCGGCGTGCCGGTTGGCGGCGATCGCCATGCCGATTCCCGCGCCGCAGCAGAGGATGCCGCGGGAAGCGCGGCCCTGCTGCAGGGCGGCCGCCAGGCGCTGGGCGTAGTCGGGGTAATCCACCGCCGCCTCGGACTCCGTGCCCAGATCCACGGGACGGTATCCGAGGTCCGTCAGATGGTGTTCGAGGGTTTCCTTGAGCGCGTAGCCGGCGTGGTCGGCCGCCAGGAGGATGGTGCGATCGCCGGCCGCGTCGCCCGCGGCCGGTGTCATGGCGTGGGGTTGCCGGCCGTCACCGTGTCACCCACGGCGACCCCTTTTCGGGCGCGCTGGAGGCGCTCCTGGGCGAGGCGGTCGGCCGCCCGATAGGTGGGAATGCCCTCCTCCTCCGCGATGCGGAAGATCGAGAGCAGGGTGTCGTAGATGTCCCGCGCCTTGCCCTTGGACGTCTCCGCGTCGTGGCCTCGCAGCTCGCCGTAGACGTTGATCAGCCCGCCCGCGTTGATGACGTAATCGGGAGCATACAGGATCCCGCGCGCCTCGACTTCCTCGCCGTG
This sequence comes from Gemmatimonadota bacterium, assembly GCA_046262555.1. GTDB lineage: Bacteria > Gemmatimonadota > Gemmatimonadetes > JACCXV01 > JAHWKZ01 > JBHENR01. The sequence continues at coordinate 1,613 of JBHENR010000015.1, forward strand.
GCGGTCCTCGGCGAGCTGATTGTTCGCCGCGCCGGCCACGATGGCGCACCGCAGCCGGGGAATGGTGTCGTCATTGATGACGGCCCCCAGCGCGCAGGGCGCGAACACATCGCACTCGACGTCGTAGATCGCGTCGGGGGCCACGCCCTTCGCCCCGAAGTCCGCCACCGCCCGCGCCACTTTCGCGGGGTCGATGTCGGAGATCGAGATGTCGGCCCCCTCGGCGGCCAGATCCTCGCACAGGTAGTACCCGACATGGCCGGCCCCCTGCACCGCGACCCGCACGCCGGCGAGGTCGCTGTGGCCGAACTTGTGCTGGCTGGCGGCGCGAATGCCGTGGTAGACGCCATAGGCCGTCACCGGCGAGGGGTCGCCCGACCCGGAGGGCGTTGAGTGGATGCCCGCCACGTGCCGCGTTTCCTGGTACACGATCTCCATGTCCTCGACCGTGATCCCGACGTCCTCGGCGGTGACGTAGCGGCCGCCGAGCGTCTCCACGAACCGGCCGTGGGCGCGAAGCAGGGCCTCGGTCTTCTGCGTCCGGGAATCCCCGATGATGACCGACTTGCCGCCGCCCAGGGCGAGGCCGGCGACGGCTGCCTTGTACGTCATGCCCTCCGAGAGCCGGAGCACGTCCACCAGCGCTTCGGCGGTATTGCGATAGGGCCACATCCGAGTGCCCCCCAGCGCCGGCCCCAGCGTGGTGTCATGAATGGCGATGATCGAATTGAGGCCCGACGGCTCGTCGTGGGAGAAGACGACCTGCTCGTGGTGGGCTTCCTGCATCTGCTTGATGACGTCCACGGATGCTCCTCTCCATGGTCATTCCAAACCCGCCGGGGCGGGGCCCGGGGGTCACGCCGCCGGCAGGGACGTTATTCGGCGAACAGCTCGTTGGCAATCACGAGCTGCTGGATCTCGGACGTCCCCTCGTAGATCTCGGTCACTTTCGCGTCGCGGAAAAACCGTTCCACCGGATAGTCGCGCATGTACCCGTAGCCGCCGTAGACCTGGATCGCCTTGACGGCGGCGTCCATCGCCGCCCGGCTGGCGAGCAGCTTGGCCATCGCCACCTCCTTGCGGGCCGGCTCGCCGCGATCCTTCTTCTCCGCCGCCGCATACGTCAGCGCCCGGGCCGCCGCCACATTGGCGGCCACCCCGGCAACGAGGAAGCGCAGCCCCTGAAAGCTGGCGATCGGGACGCCGAAGGCGTTCCGCTCCCGGGCGTAGCCAATCGCCAGGCCCAGGCACGCCTCGGCGATGCCCAGCGACTGCGCCGCGATGCCCAGGCGGCCGTGCTCGAGACTGGCCAGCGCGTAGTGCAGTCCTCGCCCCTCCTCGCCCAGTCGATTTGCGACGGGCACGCGGCAATCGGTAAAGACGATCTCGGCGGTATTCGACGCCCGCAGACCCATCTTCTTCTCTTCCTTGCCGACGCCATAGCCGGGCCAGCCAGGCTCGACCACAAAGGCCGAGATGCCGCGGGCGCCCGGAGCCGCTTCCGTCCGCGCCATCGCCACCACGACGTCGGCCGTGCCCCCATTGGTGACCCACGCCTTGGTCCCATTGAGCACGTAGGCGTCGCCGTCGCGCTCGGCCCGGCACGTCATCGCCGCCGGGTCCGAACCCGCGTGCGACTCGCTCAGGGCGAAGGCGCCCAGCCGTTCGCCCGCCGCCATCGGCCGCAAATACCGTTCGCGCAGGTCGTCCGAGCCGTGCGCCAGCAGCATCTGGGTGGGCAGCGAATTGTGGACGCTCATCGTCACCGCCAGCGAGGGGTCAACCGTCGCGATCTCCTCGAGCGCCAGCAGGTACGTCACCGTGTCGAGCCCGCTACCCCCCCATTCCTCTGGAATCAACATCCCGAGAAATCCCAGCCGCCCCAGCCCAGCCACCGCCTCGCGCGAGAAATACCCGGTGCGATCCCACTCCGCCGAGTGGGGCGCGATCTCGTTGCGCGCGAATTCCCTGGCCGTGCGGACGATCTCGGATTGTTCGTCGGTTAATGGACGGAATTGCGTTACCATAGATGCTTACAAAACGAGTTGTTGGTGGTACCGGCGGGATACCTCCCCATGGCGGCCTGCGCTCCGCTCGCGAGCCTCCTCGCGGCTGCGCCGCTGCGGGGTCTCGCTCGACTCCCGCGCTTAACGGCCGCCATGGGGAGGCATCCCGCCGGCATCGCGGAGAACCCCTTCAGCATACGGCTCACGACGCCCCATAGACGAAAAACCCCTGGCCGGACTTTCGGCCCAGACGGCCGGCGTCGACCATCTGGCGGAGGAGCGGGCAGGGGCGGTATTTGGGGTCGCCGAAGCCGTCGTGGAGGACCTGAAGGATCGAGAGGCAGACGTCGAGGCCGATGAAATCGGCCAGGGCGAGCGGCCCCAGCGGGTGATGCATGCCGAGCTTCATGACGGTATCGATCGCCTCCGCGTCCGCGACGCCCTCCATGAGGCAATAGATCGCCTCGTTGATCATCGGCATCAGGATCCGGTTCGCGATGAACCCGGGATAATCGAGCACCGTCACGGGAGTCTTTCCCAGGTCCCGCGCCAGCGCCACGACCAGGTCGTGGGTGGCGTCCGACGTCTCGAGGCCGCGGATGATCTCGACCAGGGCCATGACGGGCACGGGATTCATGAAGTGCATGCCGATCACGCGGTCGGGGCGGCTCGTCGCCGCGCCGAGGCGGGTGATCGAAATCGACGAGGTGTTGCTGGCGAGAATCGCATCCGGCGGAGCCAATCGGTCGAGCGCGCCGAACAGCTCGCGCTTGATCGTCTCGTTCTCGACGATGGCTTCGACGACCAGGTCGGCGTCGGCGGCGGGGTCCAGCTCGGCGGCCGGCACGATCCGGCCGAGTGTTGCCTCCCGTTCGGGCTCCCCCAGCGTACCCTTCTTCACCTGCCGGTCGAGGTTCCGCCCGATCGCCGCCAGCCCGCGGTCGAGCGCCCCCGCGTCGGTATCGATCAGCGTGACCGCGTGGCCGTGCTGGGCGAACACATGGGCGATGCCATTGCCCATCGCTCCCGCCCCCACCACGGCGACCCGGCGACCGCTCACAACCGCTCGATCTCCATCGCGACGGCATTTCCACCACCGAGACAAAGCGTTGCCAGACCACGGGTTAGTCCGCGGTCTGTCAAGGCATGGATGAGTGTCGTGAGGACGCGCGCTCCACTGGCGCCGATGGGGTGTCCGAGGGCGACGGCGCCGCCGTGCACGTTGACGCGGTCCCAGTCCCACCCCAGCTCCTGGCCATCGGCCAGGGCCTGGACGGCGAATGCCTCATTGGCCTCGATCAGCTCGTAGTCGTCGATCGTCCGGCCGGTTTTCTCCATCAGCTTGCGCACCGCGAAGACCGGCGCATAGAACAGCAGCTTCGGCTCGGTGCCGGCGGCGGCGGAGGCGACGATCCGCGCCAGCGGCGTAAGGCCCTCCGCGGCGGCGCGGGCCGCGCTCATCACCACCAGCGCGCTGGCGCCGTCATTGAGTCCAGGCGCATTGCCGGCCGTGACGGAGCCCTCCTTCGTGAAGGCGGGCTTCAGGCGCGACAGGACGTCGAGCGTCGTCTCGCTGCGCGGACATTCATCGGTGTCGACGACGATCTCGCCCGTGCGGCCGGCGATCGACACGCCGACGATCTCGTCCCTGAACTTCCCCGCCGCCATAGCGGCCAGCGCCTTGCGATGGCTGTCGAGCGCGAACTGGTCCTGCGCGGCGCGGCTGATGTGCGACCGCTCGGCGGTGAGCTCCGCATGGCTCCCCATGTGGACGCCTTCGAAGGCGCACCAGAGCCCGTCTCGCACCATGCCGTCCACCAGCTTCTGATCGCCGAACTTCATCCCCTCGCGCGCCCCGAAGAGGAGGAACGGGGCGTTGGACATCGACTCCTGGCCGCCGGCGACCAGGCACTCCGCCTCGCCGGCCCGGATCGCCTGGGCGGCCAGCATGACCGCCTTCAGACCCGAGCCGCACACCTTGTTGATCGTCATCGCCGGCACCGCGTCGGGGATGCCGCCGAAGTGCGCCGCCTGGCGGGCGGGGGCCTGACCGCTGCCGGCCTGGACGACCTGTCCCATGATCACTTCATCGATCCGTTCGGGGTCCACCCCGGCCCGCGCCACCGCCTCGCGGATGACGATCGCCCCCAGCTCGGGCGCGGTCCTGGGGCTCAGCGCCCCGAGGAATTTTCCGATCGGCGTGCGGCACGCGCTGACGATGACTGGCGTCGTGCGTCCATTGGTTTCCATGCGATCCCCTTTCAGGCGCCGCGTAAACGGGCGCGGGGTCCGGTCCACCCGGTCAGCCGGCGCCACCCGGAGTGGAGCAGCTCGCGCTGCAGCCGCTGCCGCAACGTCTGGTAGGATTGCGTCCCCATGACCAGGTCGGCGAGCACGGTGCGGATCCCCTGATATCGGGCGCCGTACCGCACCACGCGCTCGATGAATCGCGGGTGATAGAAGCGGTGGACCAGCTCGCTGGCCCGCACCAGCTCGGCCCCGAACTCGGCCCGCCAGCGGGCATCGTAGGTCTCGACCGCGCCGTCCGCCAGCGCACCGGCCCACGCCCGCGCGGAGCGGAGCGCGTAGAAGATCCCCTCTCCCGTGATGGCGTCCACGAAGCCGCCCGCGTCGCCGACCAGCGCCCAGTCGGCGCCGCCTCGATCCACCGCCCAGCAGGAGGGATCCAGAATCGTCGGGATGAAAGCCCCGTACCCAGACCCGGCGCTCGGGTCGAGATCCGGAAAATAGTCCGCCAGCAGCTCCAGCAGGCGCGCGCGCGTCTCCCGGCCCTGGGCGCCGCTCGAATCTCCGCCCCATAGGCAGAGCCCCACCGACAGGTGGTCGTTGCGCGGGAAAAACCAGAGGTAGCCGGGCGCCCCGTGAAAGAACTTCGTCTCAATCCGCGTCCGGCTGGAGGGAATGAAAAAACCGCTGGCGATGGAATGACGGTAGCCGGGAAAGTCCGGTACGAGCACCTCCCGCGTCCGGCTGACCGCCCCGTCGGCGCCGACCAGCAGGTCGACGTGGTGCGTCTCCCCCTGGGCGTCGAGCCGCCAGCCGCCGTCGTCCCGTTTGATCGTCTGCACCTTGCGCGCGATCCGTCGCGCGCCGGCGGCCTCAGCCCGCTGGCGAATCGCCTCATCAAACGTGGCCCGCGCGAAGATGAGCGTGTCGCGCTGACACTCGAACTCGACCACCGCGTTGTCGGGGGACAGGAAGCGGAATTCCCGCACGGCGCGGCCCGCGGGACCGATCTCCGCAATCCAGGGAAACTCGTGCTGCGCCTTGACCGTGAGGCCTCCGCCGCAGGGCTTCTCCCACGGTGCGCGATGGTCGAAGAACGTCACCCGGTGCCCCAGCACCGCGGCCTGCCAGGCGGCGTACGCGCCCGCCGGCCCGCCGCCCACGACGCCGATCCTCAGCCGTTCCACGGGTCCCGCTCCGGGTCGGGGTGAAACCGCCCCCGCTCGTCGCGCCGCAGATAGGCGAGCGGCTGGTCGGCATCGTGGACGAAGGCGCAGAGCCAATCCTCTTCGAACGCCCGCGGCAGGACCCGCTGTTTCGTCTCGAGGGTCGTCACAGGGAACAGGTCATAGGCCATGATCCAGGGCGCGGGCAGATGGTGGACGGTGGGCACCAGATCGCCCAGGAACACCAGCCGACGGCCGCTGCCGTCGTCCACCGACACGGCGCAGTGGTGGGCGGTGTGGCCGGGCGTTTCGAGCACGGTGATCGCCGGTCCCACCCGGCTCCCGTCTTCAACCCACTCCACCGCGCCGGCGGCTTCCAGCGGCGCGAAGTTGCGCGCCAGGTACGAGGCGGCATTGCGCTCGAGCGGGTGACAGGCGGCCGCGTATTCGCCGGGATGGAGGAAGTACTTCGCGTTGGGAAAGGTCGGGACCGCCGTCGCGCCACCGTTCGCCCAGCGGGTGGCGCCGCCCGCGTGGTCGAAGTGCAGGTGGGTGAGCACGACGCGCGAGATCGTCTCGGGCGGCGCCCCCGCCGCCGCCAGGCGCACCGGGAGCCCGCCGCTGCGCTCGAGCCCGTAGATGTCGGCGAACTTTGCCTCGTCCTTGTCGCCGGCGCCCGTCTCCACCACGGTGCGTCCCTCCGGCCCGTCGATCAGCAGGCAGTTCATGCCGAGTCGAATGCGGTTGCGCGCGTCCGGCGGCAGCTTCTTCTCCCAGAGCGCCCGGGGTACCACGCCGAACATCGCCCCGCCGTCGAGATGCTGGAGGCCATCCGACAGCACGGTGATCGTCCGCTCGCCCCACTGCAGCGGCGGCCACGCCAGCCGGGTCACGCCCCGCGCGCCGCATCGAGGAGCTCGCGACTGATCACGAGCCGCTGAATTTCGCTCGTCCCCTCCCCGATCTCGGTGATTTTGGCGTCGCGCATCATCCGCTCGACGGGGTAGTCGCGGGTATAGCCATTGCCGCCGTGGATCTGGACCGCCTGGATCGTCGTGCGCATCGCCAGCTCGGAGCAGAACAGCTTGGCCTGCGCCGCCGCCAGACGGTACGGCCGGCCGGCGTCCTTGCGCCGCGCCGCATCGTAAGTGAGGTGCCGGCCGGCCGCGATCCCGGTTGCCATGTCCGCCAGCATGAAGGCGATCGCCTGAAACTCCGCGATCGGGCGGCCGAACTGCTCGCGCTCCAGCGCATACCGCCGCGCCGCCTCGAACGCTCCCTCGGCGATCCCCAGCGCGTGAGCGGCCACCCCGATCCGGCCGCCCGTCAACGTGTGGAGACATTGCGGAAAGCCGCGTCCCTCCTCGCCCAGGAGGTTCTCCGCCGGCACGCGGACGTCCTCGAAGATCAGCTCGCGCGTGTCGCTGGCCCGCCACCCCAGCTTGTCCTCCTTCTTGCCCGTCCGCACCCCCGGCCACTCCCGCTCGACGATGAACATCGAGATGCTGCGCGGGCCCCCTCCCGGCGCCGTGACGGCGGCCACCGCATACGTCCCCGCCACACCGGCATTGGTGATGAAGACCTTGGTGCCGTTCAGGATCCAGTGGGCGCCGTCCCGGACGGCTCGCGTCGCCATATTGGCGGCGTCGGAGCCCGACGTCGCCTCGGTCAGACCGAACGCGCCCAGCACCTCGCCGCGCGCCAGCGGCGGCAGGTACCGCGCCTGCTGGTCGGGGGTGCCGAAGTCGAAGATCGGCGACGCGGCCAGCGAGGTGTGGGCGCCGACCGTGATGGAATGGGACGCGTCCACCTTGGCGAGCTCCTCGAGGACCAAGGCCAGCGCCAGCGTGTCGGCTCCCGCGCCGCCCAGCTCCTCGGGAAACGGGATGCCGAAGAGCCCCAGCCCGGCCATCGCCCGCACCGTCTCCGCCGGGAACTCCCCCGACTCGTCGTGCGCCGCCGCGATCGGCGCGATCCGCTCCCGCGCGAACGCGCGCACGGTCTCGACCAGCATGCGGTGCTCTTCGGGCAGCTCGAACGTCATGGAACGGTCAGCGGGTCGAGCGGGGTGGCCGTCCGGCTCACGGACGCGCCGGCTGGGTTTCGCGTTCCGCGGCCCAGCCGCGGATGTAGTCGACGATGTCCTGCATGCGGGTGCCGGGACCGAACAACCGGCCGGTGCCCATCTCCTGGAGCGCCGTCATGTCCTCCCGGGCGATGATGCCGCCACCCGTCACGAGGATCCCCTCGAGCTCACGCTCCCGCATCAACTCCAGAATGCGGGGAAAGATCGTCATGTGGGCGCCTGACAGAATCGACAGCGCGATGACGTCCACGTCCTCCTGGAGCGCCGTCTCCACGATCCGCTCG
>JBHENR010000016.1:0-7796 GCA_046262555.1 Gemmatimonadota bacterium
GCTCTACTCCTCCGCCCTGCGCCGGGCGCGCGAGACGGCCGCGGCCATCGGCGCCGCGTTGGCTCTCGAGCCCCGCATCGAGCCCGACCTGCGCGAGATGGATCACGGCGACTGGGAGGGGCTCACGAAAGAGGAGATCCTGGCCCGCTGGCCGGCCGAGTTCGCGGCCTTTGAGACCGATCCGGTGCGCGTGCGACGTCCCGGCGGCGATTCCTACGGTGATCTCGCGGCGCGGCTCTGTCCTGTCCTGGACGCGCTCGCCGCCCGGCATCGCGGGGAACGCATCGTCATCGTCTCCCACGGCGGACCGATCCGCCTGATGCTCAGCCGGATCCTGGAGATCCCCCTCACCGAGCGCGAGCGGCTCGGCGTCACCAACGCCCGCTGGTTCCCGGTGGAGTGGGAGGATGGAGTGTGGCGGATGGCCCCCGGCGATTGACAAGCGGCGCGGCCCACACAATCTATGGCGTCCCGCCTCGACGGTGGCGCGGGCTCCGATAACTGCAACGGCGGCGGGGGCACGAACACGAAGGTGGACTGCGAGAGCTGACCCGAGCGGTCAGCCAGTATAGCCGAACGCCGGGGCCAGATCGCGCGCCACCCGCTCCTCGAGGTATGCCACATCCTCCGGGGAGAGTTCTTCGCGGTAGCCGCCCACCTGGCCCTTGCGCGTTTTGAAGCTCGCCTCGTCGGTGGCGTCCTTCGCCCGCATCATGGTGCTGGCGAAGTACCCCTCGCGCTCCAGCCGCCGCATGTTGGGAAAGTCGGCGAACGCCACCGCCTCACGCACCCGTTCGGCATCCACCGGCACGCCCAGGAACAGGAGCATCCGTTCCAGCTCACGCGCGGGGTCCGCCCGCATGTCCTCGTAGCGCACCAGCAGAAACTCCCGCGGCGCCGTCCGGTTCGCCTCCCAGATGTTCATGAAGCGGATCATCTTGTCGACCCCGAAGCGGGGGTCGCGGAGGAACGCCGAGATGTCGCCCGCGAAGTGGCCCCGGCGGTGGGTGGCCTGATAGTAGAGCGACACCAGCAGGTCGCGGGGATCGCGGGCGAGAAAGACGACCTTTGCCCGCTGGTAGCGGCGCTTGTCGTCGTCCAGCTGGGCGGCGGTGCGCGCCTCGCGCAGCGAGGAGCCGTCGTGCGACATCGCCATCACGGGAGCGCCGGGCAATTGTGAGGTGAATCGCATCAGGTCGAGATCGCGGTCCTCGACCCCATAGGTGTCCGAAAGGTATTTCCAGAGCAGGACCCGCAGCCAGGTGCGGCCGGCCTTGGGCGGGGAAATGATGAAGGCGTCGCAGCGGCGCAGCGCCTGGAATTCGATCAGCTGATTCTTACCGCGCCGGCCCCATCGCAGGAACCGCCGCGGCCATGCGCGCGTCATGCCTCGACGGATAGCTCGCGCCCGGCGTGGGGTCAAGCCGCGCGTCGCCGTGTCGCCAGCTGCGGTGGGCGATCGGGCCCAGATCGGCCAGCTCGTCGGCGATCTTGATGGCGTCGCCCACCACGGCGGTCAACAGCATCGCCGGCCGGATGTGGGTCTGCGCGGCCCGCTCCACGTCGGTCCGTCGCAACGCCCGGAACCGCTCCTGATAGGTCGCGTAGTAGTCGTTGGGCAGGCCGCAGACGACCAGCTCGCGCAGGCGGTCGGCGATCTGGGCGGGCGTCTCGAACTGCCGGGGCAGACTGCGCGTCAGGCCGTTGATGGCGAGCGAGAGCTCGGCATCGGTGATGGCCCCCCTGGCCATTCGATCGAGCTCGTGATGGATTTCCCGCACCGCGGCGCACGTCTCGGGCGTGTTCACCGCCGCGGTGACGACGAACGGCCCCGGCCCGCACCGCTGGGCGAACGTCGAGCGGGCGCCGTAGCTCCAGCCGCGGCGCTCGCGCAGGCTCTGATTGAGGCGCGACGTGAACGCGCCGCCGAGCACGTAGTTGGCGGCCGTGAGGGCAAACGCATCGGGATGGGCGCGCTCGATCCCCACGTGCCCAACCCGCAACTCGGACTGCGCGCTCTCCGTGCGATCCACCAGCACGACGCCGCGTCCCGGAACCGCCGGCGGCGACACGTCGGCGGGCGGCATCGCCCCCGGCTGCCAGTCCCCGAAGGCCTCGGCGGCCGCCGCCCGCAGGGCGTCGGGCGGAAAATCGCCGACCGCCAGGAGCGTGGCGCTGTCCGGATGGTACGCCCGCCGGAAGAAGCCCAGAAAGGCGTCGCGAGTCAGGCCGTGAACTGACTCGAGCGCGCCCGCCTCGGGCGCGCCGTAGGGGTGGGTCGGGCCGAACAACTCGGCCGCGAAGGTGTTGTTGGCCACCACCGCCGGGTTGTCCTGGTCCTGCCGGAGCCCCACTTCCCGCTCGGCCAGCAGCCGCTCGATCTCGGCGCCCGGAAACGTCGGGCGGCGCAGCAGGTCCGCCAGCAGCGCCAGCCCCGCTTCCACGTTCGACCGCAGCACAGTGAGCCGCAGGTGGGCGGCGTCGTAGCTGCACCCCACCGTCAGCCGGGCGCCAAGCGCAGCCAGCCGTTCCGCGATCTCGAGCATGCCCAGTTGCGCGGCACCCTCGGCCAGCAGGTGCGCCGTCAGGTGCGCCAATCCGGCGGCGCCCGGCGGATCGTGCGCGCTGCCGGCCCCCACCACCACCTCCAGCTCGACCACCGGCGCGCGATGATAGGGGAGCAGAACGAGTCCCAGGCCATTCGACAGCCGTTCACGGGAGATTGCCGGCAGCGCGACCGCCGGGGGCGGCCCGACGGCGGGGGCCTGCGCGCGATCGAGCGGGCTAGCCATGGTGCGCCGCCCCCGGGGCGATCGTGACGATCACGCGCCCGGCGCGCGGCAGGTGGCGCTCGACCGCCTCCCGGACGGCCTCCGCCGTCACGTCGCGCAGAATCGCCTGCTCGCGGGCCACGTAGCCGGGGTCATCCAGCAGCACCGCGGCGTGCGCGAGGGCATCCGCCCGGCCGGCGACGTCCTGCAGCCGGTCGATGCAGGCGAGCTGGGCCTGGCTTCGGGCATGGATCAGCTCATCGGCGGTGATTCCACCGGCGACGAGCTGGTCGACCTCGGCGTCATACGCCGCCAGCAACTCGGCCGGGTCGGTATCCGGCTTGCCAGTGAGGACGACCAGGACCAGCCCCGTCAGCTCCAGCTCCTGCCACTTGATGGCGCTGGCCTCCTGAGCAATGCGGCGGCGATAGATCAGCTCCCGATACAACCGGCTGTGGCGCCCGCCGGCCAGGACGTGCGTCGCCAGCACGAGCGGCGGCGTCTCCGGCGCCGGCCAGCGGGGCGCGTGGTAGGCGATGTAGATGCGGGGCACCGCGACCGGTTCGACCAGGGTGAGGCGGCGCTCTTCCGTCACGGCCACCCGGGTGGGGCGCGCGGCCGCCTGCGGGGGCACCGGAGGAATCCCCCCGAAGTACCGCTCGGCAAGCTGCCAGGCGAGAGCCGGCGTCACGTCTCCCGCCAGCACCAGAGTGCAGGTGTTGGGACCGTAGTGCGTGCGGAGAAAGTCGCGGGCGTCGTCCAGAAGCGTGTGCCGGAGGTCCGTCACCGAGCCGATCGGCGAATGGGCATAGGGGTGGCCGGCGGGGAAGAGGAGCGTGAGCACCTGCTCCAGCCACTGGCCGTAGGGCTGGTTCTCGATCTGCTGGCGACGCTCGTTCTGAATCACCGACCGCTGGGCCGAGAACGTACGCTCCGTCAGCGCCGACAAGGCGAAGCCCATCCGATCGCTTTCGAGCCACAGCGCCAGCTCGAGCGCATTGACCGGAACGACGCAGAAGAAATTCGTGCGGTCGAACGAGGTGGAGCCATTGAACACGCCGCCGGCATTCTGTATGTGCGTGGCGTAGTCGCCCTCGGGCACGTGGCGCGATCCCCGGTACAGCAGGTGCTCGACCATGTGCGCCAGGCCGGTAAGTCCCGGCGGATCCTGCTTCGAGCCGACGTGATACATCGCGTGCACGGCGACGATGGGGGCGGAGTGGTCTTCGTGGACGATGACCCGCAGGCCGTTGCGCAGACGGCGTTCGGCAAAAGGCACCGGGACGTGGTCGGGTGCCACGAGCATCGCGGCGGGAGTGCCGGCGAGCCGGGACCGATCGATGGTGAGGACGGGACTCATACGGCAGGAAAGAGCAACACTCGTACCACCTGGCTCCCAGCTGACCGTCCACGGCTAACATCCTGTGGCCCAATGCTTAGCGAGTTTGCTACCGGGCCGCCGGGAAAGCCGGCGGACACAAATCGTAACGGAATGAACGCGCAAAACGTTATAATAATTGTCACGCTTTGAGACGGTATCCCTTGCGGAATAAGTGAACTGTGAGCCCGAAAGCAGCCATCGCCAGGAGGGCCGACAGGGCCAGCGAGCCGGCCGGACTGGCGTCCGCCACTCCCAGGACCCCATACCGCAGGCCGTTGATCATGTAAAAGATCGGGTTGACCAGCGACAGGCTGCGCCAGAACGGCGGCAGCATGTTGACGGAATAGAACACGCCGCCCAGGAACACGAGCGGCGTAATGACGAAGTTGAGCAGCAGCATGACGTGATCCCACGACTCGGCCCACAGCGCCATGATCAGGCCCGCGCACGACATCAGCGCCGACACGATCAGGAGGAAGGCGATGACCATGCCCCAGTGCGCGATCGGCAGGTCGGCCATGATCACGCCGACCCCCAGGATCAGCACCCCCACCAGCAGCCCCCGCAGCATGGCGCCGGCGGTGTAGGCCAGCACGATTTCCCAGTACGACAGCGGCGCGATCAGCACGTCGTTGATGTATTGCTCGAGCTTGGCGACGAAGAGCGACGACGAGGAGTTGGCGTAGGCGCTCGTCATGACCCCCATCATCGCCAGGCCGGGAAGGATGTAGGCGGTGTAGGGCTGGCCGTCGATCAGGCGGATCCGGGAGCCGAGCGCCTCGCCGAAGATCAGGATGTAGAGGAGCGAGGAGAGGATGGGTGGGAAGACGGTCTGCTTCCAGAGCGAGAGAAAGCGGCCCACCTCCCGCCAGGTGAGCGTCCAGAACCCGATCGCCCAGGCCCGATCATACCGCATGGGTCGGCGCCTCCTCTCCGCTCGGCTCGAGCGTGCGGCCGGTCAGGCGGATGAACACCTCCTCCAGGCTTGATTCCTTGATCCGGACTTCGGTGATCTTGAGGTCCGCGGCGTAGAGCGCGTTCAGCACGTCGGCCACGATCTGGCGCGGGTGGGGCGCGGCGATCACCACTCGATCGCCGTCGATCCGCGGCTCGAACGGCGCCAGCGCGGCCGGCAGCCCGCCTACGGGGGGCTCGGTCAGGTGGATCTCCAGCTGACGATTGCCGCCCGTCTCGATGAGATGCTGGGGTGAGCCCTGGACGACGATCCGGCCGCGGTCGATGATCGCCACCTCCTCGCAGAGCGCCTCGGCCTCCTCGATGTAATGGGTCGTCAGCACGACGGTGGTGCCGGCGGCATTGAGGGCCCGCAGGTAGATCCACAGCGTGCGCCGCAGCTCCACGTCCACGCCGGCGGTCGGCTCGTCGAGGATCAGGATCTCGGGCTCGTGAATCATCGCCTTGGCGATCAGCAGGCGCCGCTTCATGCCGCCCGAGAGCTTCCAGATCTTGTCGTTGGCCTTATCCGCCAGGCCGAATCGCTCGAGCAGCTCGTCGGCCCGCCGCCCGGCCTCGCGCCGGGGAATGCCGTAATAGCCGGCCTGGAGCACCAGGATTTCTCGGATCGTGAAGAAGCGGTCGAAATTGAACTCCTGGGGCGCCAGGCCGATCGCCCGCCGGGCCGCCCGATATCCCGCGACGACGTCGTGTCCCAGCACCCGAACCGAACCCGTCTCGAACGTCACCAGGCCGGTGAGGATGTGGATCGTGGTCGTCTTGCCGGCGCCGTTGGGACCCAGCAGTCCGAAGAACTGCCCCCGCGGGACGGTGAGGTCGATCCCCCGCAGCGCCTCCAGCGCGCCGTACCGTTTCTCAAGGCCGCGGATGGCGATGGCCGGCGGGGAACTGGATACGAGGGGCATGCGGGCGCAACGTAACCGGCGCGGCGCTGGCGTGCCGCCGGCCTTTTCCCCGTTTAGGATGGAGCTACGTGCCGACTTCCTCTTCTCCGCTCGCCCGGGTCGCCATCGGCGGCCGCATGCAGGTCGGCAAAACGACCGCCGCCGACTACCTCGTGCGCCGCTACGGCTACGTGAAGTATGCGCTGGCCGACCCGATCAAGACGATCGCCCGGGAGGGGTTCGGCTGGGACGGCGCCAAGGACGAGGCGGGACGGCGTCTGCTGCAGGAGATCGGGACCGTCGGGCGCGCCTATCGGACCGCGATCTGGCTCGAGCAGCTGGCGACGCGGCTGGGGGATGACGCGGCGGAGCTGGTGGTGGTGGACGACGTGCGGCTCGATCTGGAGGCTGACTGGCTCGCCGGCGAGGGCTTCCACGTGGTCGTGCTCGAACGGCCCCCGACACTGATCGGCGCGCTGCCCGCGAATGCGGCCCGGCATGCGCACGAAACCGAGTCCGAGCTGGCGCGCATTTCCGGAGCGACCCGCATCGTCAACGACGGGACGTTCAACGCGCTGTACGCCCGGCTGGATGAGGTCATCGGCGGCGCCGCGGTGCCCGCCGAACCGAAAGGCCCCGCCTGATGGCGGGGCCTTCGGCGTTTAGGCCAGGAGGAATCGTGGGCCTAAAGCTCCGTCGGCACCGTAGTCGACCGGGACCGGATACCGCCGGACACCCCAGTCTATCCTCTGGGCCGGGAATGTCAAGGTGGAGTTTTCTGGCGATCCTGGGTGCCCGAAAATTGTGGTATGCGACATCATAATGTGGTCAAATAATAAGAAATAGTCGGTACCGTAACGAACCGTTACACACCCTTCCGGAGGAAATTCAGGAGCGCCACCTCGTCCGGATCGAGCCCCGCGCCGGTCTCCCCGGCGGGGGTGCTCCGCTCCAGCGCGTTCGCCAGCCCCCCCTCGAGAAACGTCTCCAGCACCAGCGGGTGGATGTAGCACTTTCGGCAGATCGCCGGCGTGTTGCCGAGCCGCGCCGCGACGTCGCGGACGACTTCGGCGATCGCGCGGCGCCCGGCTGTCTCGGAATCCGGCGGATCCACGCTCCGGAGCGCCGCGGTGGCCAGCATGGTACCCGCCCAGGTGCGAAAGTCCTTGGCGGTGAACTCCTCGCCCATCGCTTCGCGCAGGTAATCATTCACGTCGCCAGAGCCGATGGACTGGGGGGCGCCGTCCGGATCGAGGTACTGAAACAGCTCATAGCCGGTCAGGTCGCGGCAGCGCCGGACGATGCCGGCGAGGCGCCGGTCGTCGAGGTCGATGGTGTGCGGAATGCCGCCCTTGCCGCGGAAGGTGAACCGCAGCGTCGTGCCCTCGATCGTCACGTGGCGGTCCCGCATCGTCGTCAGCCCGAACGACTGGTTCAGGCGGGCATACTCGGCGTTGCCGACCCGGATCAGCGTGGCCTCGAGCAGCCGGACGACGGTGGCCAGGATCTTCGCCCGGGGTAGCCCGGGGCGCGCCAGGTCCTTCGCCGTTCGCTCCCGGAGCGCGGGCAGGGCCGCCCCGAACTGAAGCAGCCGGTCGTACTTGGTCTCGTCGCGCACCGCGTGCCACTGGGGGTGGTAGCGGTACTGCTTGCGGCCCCGCGCGTCGCGCCCGGTAGCCAGCAGGTGGCCGTCGCGGAACGGCGAGATCCAGACGTCCCTGTAGGCCGGCGGGATGGCCAGGCTCTTGATCCAGCGGATCAGCTCGCGATCGCCGATCTTCTGCC
>JBHENR010000017.1:0-7004 GCA_046262555.1 Gemmatimonadota bacterium
TCGATCCGGTCGAGCAGCGGGCCGGAGAGGCGGGCCCGGTAGCGGGCCCGCGCCGCCGGCAGACAGCGGCAGGGGCGGAGGGGATCGCCCCACCAGCCGCAGGGGCAGGGGTTCATCGCCGCCAGCAGCATCACGCGAGCCGGCAGCTCGCAGCGGCTCTGGGCGCGGCCCAGCGCGATCGCGCCATCCTCCAATGGCTGGCGGAGGCCCTCCAGCGCATCGCGACGGAATTCCGGCAACTCGTCGAGAAACAGCACGCCCCGGTGGGCCAGCGTGACCTCGCCCGGCCGGATCGGCGCGCCGCCGCCCAGGAGCGCGGCGGCGGAGGCGCTATGGTGGGGGGCGCGGAAGGGCGGCTCCAGCATCAGGGGGTGCGCCGGCGCGAGCCGGCCCCAAAGTGAATGAATGGCTGTCACCTCGAGCGCGGCGGCGCCGTCGAGGGGCGGCAGGATCGTCGGGAACCGCCGGGCGAGGAACGTCTTCCCCGCCCCCGGTGGACCCACCAGCAGGGCGTTGTGGCCCCCCGCGGCGGCGATTTCGAGCGCCCGGCGAGGGCCTGCCTGCCCCCGGATCTCAGCCCAGTCCACGAGTGCGGCCCTGGGTGCTCGGCCTCGGGACGCCGACGCGGGGATGATGCGCGAAAGGCCGGAAAGGTGCTCGACCGCCGCCCGCAGGCTGGCGACGGGCACGGCGGCCACCCCTTCGACGAGCGCCGCCTCGCCCGCATTTTCCTCCGCCACCAGGAGCTCGCGCGCGCCGGTGTCCCGCAGCGCGCCGGCGGCCGGCAGGGCGCCGCGGACCGGCCGCACCTGGCCATCCAGGCTCAGCTCGCCGAGCGCGGCCAGCGGGATACCCTCGGCCGCGTGAATGACCCCCGCGGCGCAGAGGATCGCCAGCGCGATCGGCAGATCGAAGCCGGTGCCGGACTTGGGTTCATCCGCCGGCGCGAGATTGACGGTTATTCGCCGGAGGGGAACGTCGAAGCCGCTGTTGGCGAGCGCGGCAACCACCCGCTCGCGGCTCTCCCGCACGGCCCCGTCGGGCAAACCGACCAGGTGGAACGTGGGGAGTCCCCGAGCAAGATCTACTTCGACGGTGATCGGCCGGGCCGCCAGCCCGGCCAGCGAGGCGGTGAGGACGCGGGCCAGCACCGCCGCGAGCGGTGCAAGCGGCGGACCGGAACGGCTACTCGATCAGCGTGACCGTCTCGTTCCGGACCTGCTCGATCGGGATCAGGATGTTCTGGCCGCCGGCCGAGACAAAGGCGGTCATCGTCAGATGATCCTCCTCGGTGGTGCCGAGCAGGACCCCGGCGGCGGAGTCGAAGGTGAACGTGCCAGCTCCTGTTCCCGTCCCGCTGAGCGAGATGTCGGCGCCCTGCTGGCTGCCGCTGCCCTCCAGCGTGATCGCGGTGGCCACGTCGACCAGCCGGCCCCCTCCCCCGCGGCCCTCCGCCGGCCCGCGCATCGTGTAGGTGCTGATCCACTGGACGCTGAGGTCGAGACCGCTCTGCTGGGTCTGAAACGCCAGCGTGTCGGTCCAGCTGTCCCCGGGCCCCACCGCCGTCTCCGGCAGCCGCGGGAAGAAGGCCCGGTAGGCGGTCCCGAAGTCGAGCCGCGTGGCCTCCGGCGGCAGCGAGTCGGGAAGCACGATCTCACCGACGGCGCCCCGGCTGGACATGTGCACCGTGATCGGCCGACCGTAGAGGGGGCTCAAGTCCGCCGGCGGGCCGGCGGGGGTGCGGGTATGGCTGAGGGAGTCGTGGACGATCGTGACCGACAGGCCCTTCTCCCCCGCCTCCGCCAGGGTCACCGAGAAGCGGGCGAAGCTGGCGACCTCGGTGCGCTGCATCTGCCCGTTGGCGGTCTGGGCGACCTGATCGTGCTGGGTCCGGGAGTAGGTGCGGGTCGCGCCCCCGTCCGTGCCATATCGTAACACCTGCCCGGTGCCAGGCCCGGCAGTGACCAGCAGCACGAACGTGGCAACAACGATGGCTTTCACCCGGATCCTCCTGGCATGAGATGTGCAGAGAAAAGACGAGCGTGCAAGGCGTCCCAGGAATTGTAACGTTCCGTGGTACCCAGGGGCCGCCCGGCGAGTTCCCGGCGGAACGCCACCGCAGTTTGCCAATTTCCCACCGGCGCAGGCCGCCAAAGGTGAGCTGATGGCCCCGCGGAAAGCCTGGAACAAGAAGACCACGCTCGTCGCGCTGCGCGTCTGCGCCACGGTGGTCACGGGCGTGCTGCTGGGACTCTACCCCCCGGCCGGCGGCGTCGGGCTCTGGCTGCTGGCGCCCTGGGGCCTCTACCTGGCGACCACGATCGGTTACATCCTGCTGCCGTCCCACTGGTTTGGCAACCGGCGCTTCGACTTCATCTTCGTGGGCATCGAGCTGATGCTCCTCGGCACGCTCTTCGCCGTCTACTTCGGCACCGAATCGTGGCTCTTCTACTCGCTGTTCCTCCTGACCGTCCTGCTGGCCGGGCTGGCCCGGCGCATCCTCTGGTCGCTCGCCCTGGGCGGCACGGCGGCCGTCATCCACGTGGTGGTCAATCAGCAGCACGGGCAGTCGGACCTCGGCGTGCTCATCCTCCAGGTCCTCATCCTGCTGATGACGGCCGGCGCCATCGGCTACCTCACCGAGGAGCTCGACAGCGAAGAGGCGACCACCGCGCTGCTCGACAACGCGTTGGAGATCACGACCCTGATAGCGGGCGCGCTCGAGGCCGAGATCGTCTATCAGAAGCTCACCGAGGTGCTGGCCCGGCTGTTCCGCGCCGGCCGCGTCGCGGTCATCCTCACCAGGCCGGGGTCCGACGCCGCCCAGGTCGTGGCCGCGGTCGAGCGCGGCGAGGCGGTCCAGGATCTGACCATCGAGCTGGAGCGGTATCCGGAGATTCAGACCGCCCTGGAGCGGCGCGCGCCGGTCTTCATCTCGCGGGCCGACAGCCATCCCCGTCTGGCCGGCGTCCGCGGCAGCCTCCCCCGCCGCGCCCGCGGGGCGGCCATTCTCGTCACGCCGATCCTCCAGGAGGAGGAGCCCCGCGGCGTCGTGCTGGTCCGGCTGGAGCAGAACCGGCGCGAGTTCTCCGATCACGAGATCAAGTTCTGCCGACTGATGGCGGACGTCGCCGGCCAGGCGTTGCAGCGGGCCGAGCACTTCGCCGAGGTGACCGAAGCCGCGCGGCGCGACAGCCTGACCGGCCTCTTCAATGTCCGCCTGTTCCACCGCCGGCTGGCCGAGGAGATCGATCGCTCCGAGCGCACCGGATCCCGCTTCAGCCTCATCATGATCGACGTCGACTACCTCAAGCAGGTGAACGACACCTACGGCCATCTCGCGGGCGATCAGGTGCTGCGCCGGTTCGCCCGCATCCTGACCGAGGAGGTCCGCAACATCGACACCGTCGCCCGCTACGGCGGCGAGGAGTTCGCCATGCTGCTGCCGGAGACGGGGGCCGAACGCGCCTTCGTCGTGGCCGAGCGGCTGCGGGCGCGGCTGGCGGCGGCGGAGCACGAGGGGTTGCGGAGCCCGGTCACCGCGTCGCTCGGCGTCGCCACCTGTCCCGACGACGCGATGACGCCGAGCGACGTGCTCCACAAGGCCGACCTCGCCCTCTATGCCTCGAAGGCGCGCGGCCGCAACCGGACAACCCGTTATGACGCTGAGATCAAATCCACCTCCGCGACGGTGCGGATGCGGTCGCCGGAAACGGCCGCCACCGAGGAGGACACTACGGAGCAGGATCCGACGATGGTCCAGACGATCCGCGAGGCGCTGGGCGGACTCGAGCCGAACCGCGAGGTGCGGCGCCACCTGGACGTCATCGCCAGCCTGGCCACCGTGATGCGGGCCAAGGATCCGGACGCGCTCGACCACCTGCGCGACGTCTCGACGCTGGCCGACATGTTCATCACCCACCTGCCGATCACCGAGCGCCAGCGGTGGATGATTCACGTCGCCTGCCTGCTGCGCGACATCGGCAAGCTGGCGATCGGCGAGGACGTGCTGCAGAAGAAGGACTTCCTCACCCGCGAGGAATACGAGGTGGTGCGCCAGCATCCCCTCACCGGCGCCCAGATCATCGAGCCGCTGATCGGCCTGGAGGGCGTCATCCCGCTCATCCGGCATCACCACGAGCGGTGGGACGGTAAGGGGTACCCGGACGGCGTGCGGGGTGAGGAAATCCCCTACGGCGCGCGGGTCGTCGGTTTGGTGGACGCGTTCTACGCCATGGTGCGGCGCCGGCCCTACGCCAGCCGGGCCCGGGGCCTGCGCTACGCCACCGAGGAAATCCGGCGCAACGCGGGCACCCAGTTCGATCCCGAGCTGGCCGCCCGGTTCCTGTTCATCATCGAGGCCAATCGCGACATCGTCTCCACGCTGGTGATCGAGAACGACGAGCCGGGGGCGAATGACGCGCCCGATGCTCAGACGGACGGCCAGGGCGTGTCGCCGGGCGCGGCCTCGGTCGGGGAGCCGGCCGGCGCGGCGGCCGCATTCGCCGCCGGGGGCGGGACCCCAACGCCGTAGTCGGTCGCGCGGCGGCGCACCGCCCGCGCCAGTCCCAGACCCACCAGCCCCCACAGCAGCAGCGCGGGCGCGCCGGCTTCGATGCCGAACGCCCCCCCCGTCAGCCCGGCTGGCCCGTCCAGGATGCCCGCCCCGCAGGGCGCGGGAAAACGCACCCCGCTGACGGGGAGCGCGGCGCCTGCCGCGAGCGCGCCGTTCCAGCCGGCATGGAGCCCGATCGCGCTCCAAAGCGTGCCGGTCGCGACGACCGCCAGACCAAGCACGACCCCCATGACGACCAGCGCGACGCCGGCGCCCCAGCCGTAGTGGGGACTGCCCCCGTGGGCGAGGGCGAACGCGACGGCGGTGGCGAGCACGGCCGGTCCGGTGGCGACGGGCCGCCGCCCCGTCCCGTCACCACCCAGCGCCGACTGGAGGGTGGTGAGCGCGTACCCGCGGAAGAGGATCTCCTCGAGCGCTGCGGCGCCCCCGAGCCAGAGCGCGAGGCGGCTGACTCGCCGCACGAGGGTCCCGGCGTCGCAGTCTCCAGCCGCAAAGTGGTAAGCGTCCCCCAGCCATAGCGCGGCGACAGCCGCCAGGGCGAGCGCGGCGCCGCCGAGAAGTCCGGTGGTGCCGCCCGCGAGAGCGCGCCTGGCAAGCGCCAGGGGGGTGGCCTGAGGTGAATGGCCGTCGAACAAGCGCCAGGCGGCGAGGGAGCTCAGTGCAGCGACGGCTGCCAGCAGCGGCGGGCGAAGGGCGGGCGAGAGGGTGGCCGGAAGAGCCGCGCCGGCGGCCAGCAGCCCAGCGACCGTCGCCGCCAGCCAGAGCGCCAGGCGGGCTACGGCCGGAACGCGTCCTCCAGGTGATCGATCACCACGCCGGCGGGCCCCCAGGTGATGCTGACGACGTCGAAGCGGAACACCCGATCCGGACCCTTCCAGCGGGCGGCGGCGACGGCCCCGGCGGCGGCGAGCTGCCGCTGCTTGCGCCAGTCCACCGCCAGCAGCGGTGACGCCAGCGCACCGGGGCCGCGCGTCTTCACCTCCACCAGAGCGATCACGCCGTCCCGCTCGGCCACCAGGTCGATCTCGCGCCCCGCGGCGTGCCACCGCCGGACGAGGATACGGTAACCCGCCGCCTCGAGGTGCTCGGCGGCGAGCGCCTCGCCGGCCGAGCCGAGCGCCAGGCGGGCCTGCGTCACAGCTCGATCTCCAGCCCGTCGGCTCCCAGGTCCACCGGCAGCTCGCCGAATCTCTCGCGGATCCGGCGTTCGATTTCCGACCAGCCGAGCGCCAGCGCCGACGGGTAGAAGTGGGTCGCCACCAGCCGGCTGCAGTCGGCTTCCGCCGCCAGCCGACCGAGGGCGCGCGGGGTCAGATGCCCCGACACCGGCATCTCGTCGGCGGCGGAGCACTCGGCGATCAGCAGATCGGCATCCCGGGCCAGCTCGACCGCCGGCTCGCAGTATTCGGTGTCGCCGGTGTAGGCCATCAGCACCTCGCGGCCCTCCAGCTCGAACGTCAGGCGGAATCCGACCGCCTCCGGCGTGTGGACCACCGGGCAGGCCTCGAGCTCGACCGAGGCCTCATCGCGCTCGATCTCGAGCGGCGTGTCGCCCGCCTCCCAGATCTCGAGCGGGAAGCCGGGCGCGGTTACCCAGTCCCCGTAGATGGAGGCCAGAGCGTTGAGATCGGCGCGCAGCCCCGGATACCCCACCAGCGACAGCGGCCGCTCGCGGTTGAGCCCGGGCGTGTACCGGAGGGCGAAAAGGAGCGGCAGCAGATCGGCCACATGATCCTGATGGCGGTGCGTCACGGCCACCAGGTCGAGCGCGGCGGTGTCCAGCCCGAGGCCGTGCATCCGCCGCAGCGTGCCCGAGCCAAGATCGCAGAGGAGCGAAAGGTCCCCACAAGTAAAGTGGTGGGCGGCCGGCCCCCGCTCCGCGTCCGGAATGCACGTTCCGCTGCCGACCAGGGTGTAGCGCAGGGTTTCCAGTTTCGTCTCCTCCAGCCTCAGGCCGCGATACGCAGTGGGGACATCCTCAGCGGAAGTATCCCAGGTACCAGGCGAGCAGCGGCTCGCCGGCGTAGAACGTGATGGCGGCGCCCAGAGCGAGGAACAGGCCGAAGGGCACCAGCCGGCCCGAGCGCCACGAGAGCGGCACGAAGACGACCGTCCCGGCGAGGGCACCCAGGAAGATCGTCAACAGCGCTCCCGGCCACCCCAGGAACGCGCCCACCATCGCCATCATCTTGATGTCGCCGCCCCCCATCGCCTCTCTCTTGAGCGCCCACGACCCGACCACGGCCACCAGCCAGAGCACGCCGCCGCCGACGAGCGCGCCCAGCGCCGCCTGGAGCGGGCCAAGCGGCCCCGGCAGGAGCGACAGCAGCAGTCCCGCGGCGAGCCCTCCCAGCGACAGCTCGTCCGGGATGACGTACGACCGCGCATCCGCCACGGCGATCGTCAGCAGCAGCGTCAAGAGCACGAT
>JBHENR010000018.1:0-4193 GCA_046262555.1 Gemmatimonadota bacterium
CCGGGCGGCGTTCGGCCGCGAATTGACGGAGGACGTGATTCCGCTGGAGGCGCCGACCGAGAATGCGATCAGCCACGTCAAGGGGTGTTATCCGGGGCAGGAGGTGATCGCGCGGCTCCACATGCGGGGACGCCCGGCGCGACATCTGCGCGGCCTGCAGTTCGCCGCTACCCAGCCGGCCCCTCCCGGAGCCGTGCTCGACGCCGACGGCAAGCCGGGCGCCGCGACGGTGACGGCGAGCGGCACGAGCCCGCGGCTGGGCCCGATCGCGCTGGCGTACGTCCATCGGGACTGGTGCGCGGCCGGGACGCGTTTGCGTCTCGCGGATGGCGAGGCCGGCGAAGGCGAGGCAGTCGTCGTCGAGCTTCCCTTCCCGGCGTCGGTCGTGAACACCAAGGGCGCCGCGTGAAGATCTACACCCGCACGGGCGACACCGGCGACACCGCGCTCTTCGGCGGCGGCCGCGTCTCCAAGAGCGACCCCCGCGTGGCCGCGTACGGCGATCTCGACGAGCTGAACGCCTGGCTCGGCGTCGCGCGCGCCCATCGTCCCATCGCGGACGCCGACGCGGCCCTGGCCCGGGTGCAGCAGGAGCTCTTCGTCGTGGGGGCGATCCTTGCCACGCCCAACCCCGCGCGCCGGAAAGGGGACCGGTTTCTGCTCGACCCGGTCTGGATCGACGCGCTGGAGGGGGAGATCGATGGCTGGGAGGCGGGCCTCCCGCCGCTCACCGCGTTCATTCTGCCGGGAGGGAGTCCCGCGGCCGCGGCGCTCCACGCCGCGCGCACCGTCTGCCGCCGCGCCGAGCGGGCGGTCATCGGCCTCGGCGCGGCCGACCTGCCGGCGACGCTGGTGCCGTATCTCAATCGTCTCAGCGACTGGCTCTTCGTCTGCGCGCGCCACGTCAGCCAGGCGGCGGGAGAAACCGAGACGACCTGGTAGGCGTCAGGGAGCGGGCGGGTCTTCCGTCGCGTAGACGGCCGGCGCCACCCAGGGGACGAGGGTGACGTCGCGGCCACTGATCCGGACGGTGATGCCGCGGGACGGATCGAACGCCACCACCTCGAACGTCGCGCCCCTGGCGAACCCCATCTCGACCAGCCGCTGCGCGACGTCCGCCTCGCGCCAGCGGATGCCGGCGATCCGGCCGCGCTCGCCCTGGTGCATGAAGTGAAGCGGAAACTCGACGACCATCCTCGCTCCTGAACAGGAATGATTCCTGACCAGAAGCATACTACGCCACGAAGACCTCGCGGGCGAGGGCCTGATCGAGTGAAAGGGACTCGCCCAGGCGCGAGATGGTGAGCCGCCGGCCCGACGCGCTGCGCGCGACGACGGTTACGGCGGTGCCGGGCACGAGCGCGATCGCCGCGAGCCGGCGCAGCAGCGCGGCGTCCCGGTCCGAAACCCGCTCCACCACCACGGCTTCGCCGACGGCGACGTCGGTCAGCGGGCGCGACGGACGCGTCAACGCGCCGGGCAGGCGGCCGGACTTGGGCGGAATGGGATCCCCGTGCGGGTCGATGGTGGGATAGCCGAGCATGGCGTCGATCCGATCCTCGAACTCCTCGCTGATGACGTGCTCGAGCCGCTCCGCCTCATCGTGCACCGCGTCCCAGGAGAAGCCCAACGCCTCGGCGAGATAACACTCGATCAGCCGGTGATGGCGGATCACCTCGAGGGCGATCTTCTCGCCGGCGGGGGTCAGCGCCACCCCCCGGTAGGGCAGATATTCGACCAGCTTCATCTCGGCGAGCTTCTGCATCATATTGGTCGCCGACGCCGGCGAGACCGCCATCCGCTCGGCCACGATCGACGTGGAGATCCGCGCGGCGCCGGTGTCGCGCGCGGCGGAGTAGATCGCCTTGAGATAGTCCTCGATGGGCGGGGTGACGTCGGGGAGCGCGCCGGTCGGCATGGTGAGAGAAATCTGCCGCCGGCCGGAGGAGCCGTCAACGTGGAGGGTATCGTGGGGAGCAGACTATGGATAGGTGCCGCCGGTCTGCTGCTGCTCGCCGCGGCCGCGGCGTGCGCCAACGGAACGCGCGGGGACGGCGCCGCCGGAGATTCGCTGCCGCCGGCGCTCCTCGGGCAGGGCGCGCCGCCGCGCGGCGCGGCCATCCACTACGTCGCCGGGGACGCGGCGACCACCGGATACCTGGTGACGCCGGCCGGTGACGGGCCCCATCCGGCGGTCGTCCTGATCCACGAGTGGGACGGGCTCTCCGACCGCGTGCGTCAGGTGGCCGACGCGCTGGCGGATGAGGGGTACGTCGCGCTGGCGGCCGACCTCTACGGGGGCCGAACCGGGTCCAACCGCGAGGAGAACATGGCGCTGGTGCAGGCGGCGCGGGCGGCGCCGGAGCGGATGATCGACAATCTCGACGCCGCGGCCGCGTTTCTCCGCGCCCGACCCGACGTCACCGGCAAACTAGCCACCATCGGCTGGTGCTTCGGCGGTGGCGTGGCCCTGTCATACGCGCTCGGGGGGGAGCACCACGACGGCACCGCCATCTTCTATGGCCAGCTCGTCACCGACCCCGCGACGCTGGTCGCGCTCGACCATCCGATCTACGGGACGTTCGCGGCCGAGGATGAGGGGATTCCGCCAGCCGAGGTCGAGCGGTTCGTCGCCGCGCTTCACCGGGCGGGGGTTGACAACGAGGTCCACGTCTACGACGCCGTGGATCACGGCTTCTGGCTCTACGTCGAGCGCGACCTCGCCGAGGCCCGCGGACCGGCGGCCGACGCCTGGGCGCGGCTCACGGCCTATCTGCGGCGGACGCTAGTGGAGTAGGCGGCGCCGTCCCGGCGTGTTGATCGAGTATCCCCTTGGCCCGGTCGCAGGGGATGCCGAGCAGATTGAAGGCACCGGTCGCGGCGTCGGTGACCGCACCCGCGTCCGTTCCGATGGCATCCGCCTTGGCGGACTCGGTGATGATGCCGGTCTCCACCGTGACGAAGCGGGCGTTGACGCGGGTCGTATTGCCTGACACCTGGATCGCTCCCAGCACCAGCGTCTTCGCGCCGACCTGCGACCGCTCGGGGACTTCGCCCCGGCCGATGGCTTCCATGACACATTCCCCGCTGGGCAGCGGGCACCCGTTGTCGTCGAGCCGAATCTGGAACATGATCAGGCCGCCCGGCTGGCCGGGAGTCTGCACGCCGATGTGCTCGACGCCGAAATTGGCGATGCCGCTCGCCTGCACGCCCGCCGCAAGCGCCTGCACGATCGGATCGTCTGGTCCCAGCTGAACCGAGCCGTCGCCGTCGGGCACGCCGCTCCAGTCGTCGCCCGTGCAGCGGGACGACTGGCCGATCCGCTGGCGGGCGCGGTTGCCGGGGACGCCGACGTTTCCTGAGGGGTCGAAGACGGGGGCGGCCACAGCGCCCATGCCGCTGCCGCCCGCCCGGCCGTAACCCGTGGCTGCCTGCGTCGTACCGCCCTGGCAGGCGCCCGCCAGCCGGCAGAACTCGAGCTGCCAGGCGCGCGTGGCGAGGTCCAGCGCGCGCTCGACGAGTGGGCCCGCTTCGGCCGGCCGCGCGCGTGCGCTCGCCGCGAGTCCCGCGCGAAACTGGGCCAGGTCCAGCAGGAGGGACCTGGCAGCGGCGGCGGTCGCGCCGCCCAGTCCGGCCGCAATCTCCGCCGCCCGGGCATCATCGCTGTTGCCCGGCGGGGTCCACCTCGGCGTGGCCCACTCGAGCGCCGGCTGCAGTAGGTCGGAATCCAGCAGCCGGACCGTTCGGGGCGCCCGATCCCGGGCGGTCTCGGTGGCATACGCGGCCTCGATCCGGGTTCCTGCCTCGTCGGCGATGGCCGTGATCCGGCCCTGCCCGTCGAGGATCACGATGACGCCGCCGGGCACGACGAGATGCGTGATGGTCCGGGAATATCCCTGCGGGAAGAAGCGTACGAAGTAGCCATCCGGATGATACGACCACCGCCCTGCCGGCACCGGACGCGATTCGGGATCGGGCGGCGGTGCGCCGGCCAGGACCGCGATCCGCTCGAGCTCGTCATAGGAGTAGGTGGCCTGCGTCAGCTCGCTGCGCAGTCGCGCCTCGGCCTCGAAGACCTGGCGCGCCAGCGGCGGCAGCTCGGCCAGCGCCTGCTGCATGACGCTCTCGGGCACCAGCCCCAGCGCCCCGCCGTTCAGGTCGGCGATCTCCCGCGGGGTGAGCAGCCGGGCGGC
>JBHENR010000019.1:0-9742 GCA_046262555.1 Gemmatimonadota bacterium
GGCGCCGGTCGAGACGATCCAGTCGATGAACCCCGCCTCGATCAGCGGGATCAGGCACGTCATGCCGAGACCCGCCGGCGTCATCGCGCCGGTGAGCGAAACGCCGACGGTCGCCTCGGGCTCCAGCATCCGCCGGGTATAGAGCTCGCACGCCTCCCGCAGCCGGCCGCCGTTGTAGGCGAGGTAGGCTTGCTCGATCAGATCCGCCGCGCCGACGCCAGCCTGGATCGGTCCAGGAAGAATACTCGGGCCCGAGAGATACCCTTTCTTGTCCATCATCCCTCCCGCGCTGATCGGGCGATCATCGTGCGGCCGGGTTCATTCAACCGCTATGCCGGCAAAGGCCTCGTCCGCCGCCGCGACGATCCGCGCCACCACCGGCTCCATCGGCTCGGGGATAAACGCCCCCGAGGCGTTCCGGTGGCCGCCGCCGCCGCACTGCACCGCGAAGGTATTCACGTCGACCGGACCGATCGAGCGGAACGACACCTTGGTCGCTTTGCTATTGACCTCCTTGAAGACGATCGCCACGGCGACGCCTTCAATCGCCCGCAGGGCCTCGACCACGCCTTCCACGTCGTCGGGCTCGGCGCCCGTCTCGGCCATCAGCGCCAGCGGAAGCGCCACCCAGGCGACCCGGCCGCCGGCGCCGAACGCCACATCGGCGTAGGCCCGGGAGAGGAGCCGCACGCGGGACGGCGACAATCCCTCGAAGAGGCGGCGGCTGATCCGCTCGGCGTCGGCCCCGCGCCGGATCAGGTCGGCCGCGATCTCGAGCGTGTGGGGGCGGGTGTTGGAGTAGCGAAAGCCGCCGGTATCGAAGGCAATGGCGGTGTAGAGCGCGGTCACGATCGGGAGCGTGAGGTCCGCCCCCCAGGCCGTCAGCATGCGGTAGATCATCTCACCCGTCGCGGACGCCTTGACATCGCGCACGGCGGCACCGGGCAGGTCCGACGGCCCCGCGTGGTGATCGATGACGAGGATCGGCGGCGCCAGCTCCTTCACCAGCGGCTTCAGCCGCCCCAGCCGTTCGGCGATCGAGATGTCGAGCACCACCAGCAGGTCCGCCGCCGCCAGCGCCGCCTCGGCCGCGGCCGGCTCGAACGCCACGATGGGAGGGTCCGGCTCGAGGAAGTGAAACCGGCGCGGCGTGGGGTGCGGATTGAGGATCGTCACCTGCTTGCCATCGGCCCGGAGCCAGTGGGCCAACGCCACCTCGGCGCCGATGCCATCGCCGTCCGGCTGGACGTGGGTCGTGAGCACGATCCGCTCCGCCCCGGCCAGCAGCTCGCGGGCCGTGCGCCAGGCGCCGGGATCCACCGCCCCGCCGGGCATCCCGACGGCGAGGGCGCGCGTGGTCACGGCGCGTCCGCCTGCTCGATCGCGCGGCCGTCGAGCGGGAGGACGGTCACCTCGGCACCTGCGGGCAGCGCGTCGACGTCAGCGGGCACGACGATCAGCGCGTCGGCGGCGACCAGGCTCGACAGCACGGCCGATCCCTGCGCTCCCGTCGGCGTCACCGACCAGTCGCCGCGCTCCTCCTGCAATCGCCCCCGCAGATAGTACGCCTTGTCGCCCGGGGTCGTGACCGCTTCGGCGAGCCGCGCCCTCAGCGGTCGCCGGAAGCACCGCGCGTGCCCCCCCAGACGCCTGAGCGCCGGCCGGCCGAAGAGCTCGAAAGTCACCAGGGCGCTGACGGGATTGCCGGGGAGCGCGAGCACCCAGCGGCCGTCGTCGGTCATGCCGAAGGCGGTCGGCCCGCCCGGTCGCAGCGCAATCCGCCAGAAGTGGAGCGCGACGCCGGCCGCGGCCAGCGCCGCGCGGACGTAATCCCGCTCGCCCACCGAAACGCCCCCGATCGTCAGCACGCCATCGGCCCCGGCCAGCGCCGCCCCGATCGCCGACCGGATCGCCGCCGGCTCGTCCGGCACGATCGGCAGCCCCAGCGGCACGCCGCCCGCCTCCTCCACCTGAGCCGCGAGGCCATACGCATTGCCGTTGACGATCCGCCCGGGGAGCCCCGCCTGGTCGACGTCCACCAGCTCGTCGCCGGTGGACACGATCGTGATCCGCGGCCGGCGGATGACGCTCAGGACCGCCTGCCCCACCGACGCCGCCATCGCCACTTGAGGCCCGCCGCAGACCATGCCCGCCGGCACCACCGGCACGCCCCGCCGGACGTCCTCGCCGCGCCGCCGCAGGTGCGCGCCACAGACGGGCGTTTCCGTGAACGTCACCGGCTCGCCGACGGCCGCGAACACACCCGGCCCGCCGGGACCCGCCGACTCCTCCACCGGGATGACCGCATCGGCACCTGCGGGGAGCGGGGCGCCCGTCATGATCCGCGCGACAGCCCCGTCCGGGAGCCGCGTCCCCGGCACCGACCCCGCCGGGAGGTCGAGCGCGACGGGCAGCGGGACGCCGGGCCGGACGTCGGCTGCCCGCACCGCGTACCCGTCCATCGCCGAGTTGTCCCAGGGGGGAAGCTCCAGCCCCGCGATCACCGGTTCGGCCAGCACCCGCCCGCGCGCGGCGGCGAGGGCCACCCGCTCGGCCGGCAGCGGCCGCAGCAGGGCGAGAATCCGGTTCTGGGCGTCGCGAACGGAGAGGGGCGGCGCGGCGGTGACCGTGGCGGGCATCACGCGAAAGCTAGCCAGCCCTCTGAGGGGATGCTACCAGCGGATCAGGGAATGGTGAGTCGCTGACCCGGGCGAATACTGTCTGAACGGAGGTTGTTCGCCGCCTTCAGCGCGGCCACCGTCACGCCATACTGCCGGCTGATGGCCGACAGTGTTTCGCCGGGCGCCACGCGGTGCTCGCGGCCCAGGGCCACGTCGGCCGCAGGCGCCAGCGTCGGGCTGATGCCTGTCCGGCCCGGGATCGTCAGCGTCTGCCCCGACCGCAACGCGCGGGTGTTGCGCAGGCCGTTCTCGCGCATCAGCTCGCTCGATTCCACGCCGTACGCCTCGGCGATCTCGGCCACCGTCTCGCCGCGCCGGACCAGGTGCTCGAGCGGCGCGCGGACGCGCTCCTGGGGCGGCATCTCGTAGTAATTGTCGTTGAACGCCTCGACCCGGTCGGCCGGGATCTTGACGGGGAAATTCGACTCCCCCGGCGGTGTGCGCCCGCGCAGCAGGTGCGGGTTGAGCATCGTGATCTCGTCGAGGGGCACGTCGGCGGCCTGGGCGATGACCTCGAGATCGGTCGAGGTCGGCACGGTCACCGTCGCCCACTCGACCGGATCGAGCGGATCGATTCCGCCGAAGCCATACTTGGACGGCTCCTTCGCGATGATCGTCGCGGCGATCAGCTTGGGTACATAATTCTTTGTTTCGTCGTGCAGCCCGGTCAGCTCCCAGAAATTGACCGTGTTGTCGTTTACCATCGCGCGCCCCACCCGTCCCTGTCCCCCGTTGTAGCCCGCGGCGGCGAGGTACCAGGAGGCAAACATCCGGTGCAGATCCGACAGATAGGCGATCGCCGCGTCGGTCGAGCGCTCGTAGTCGCGCCGCTCGTCCACCCAGCGGTCGATGCGGAGACCATACTCGCGCCCGGTATACGGCATGAACTGCCAGGGCCCGACGGCGCCGGCGTGACTCACCGCCCGGGTCGAGAAACCGCTCTCGATCAGCGCCAGATAGGCCATGTCCTCGGGGAGTCCTGCCTCGCGCAACCGCTGCTGTAGATACGGCAGCCAGGCCCCGCCGCGGATGAGATAGCGCTCGAACGAGGACGGCACCCGGTCGGCGAAATAGCTGATCCACCACTCGACGCGATCGTTGAGGACGATCGGAATGTCGTAGCCGACCTTTTCGTTGATCAGCGCCGACCCTTCCTGGGACAGCATGGCGTCGAGGTCGGCGTCGAGGGAAAGCGGCGCGACGGGGCCGCGCGGCGGCTGGTACCGGGTCGCATGGATCGCCACCAGGTCCTCCTGCTCCTGTGGCGTCAGCGCATCCCCGACGATCAGCTGGAGCTCGGCATCGGAATCCGGGGAGGGTTCGGTGACGCGGGGGGGCGGACCGTAGGTGGCAACCGAGGGGCGCTGCCCGGAGCAGGCCAGCGCC
The DNA here is from genome assembly GCA_046262555.1 of Gemmatimonadota bacterium. Taxonomy (GTDB): domain Bacteria; phylum Gemmatimonadota; class Gemmatimonadetes; order JACCXV01; family JAHWKZ01; genus JBHENR01. The sequence continues at coordinate 4,068 of JBHENR010000019.1, forward strand.
GCGGAGAGTCCCAGCAGAAGCCCGACGAGCGGCGCGATGCGGCCTTGCGAAACCAGGCGGCTCATCCGATCGAATCTTTCAGCATCTGGGGCCTCCGTGCAACCGCACCCGGGCACGCGGGTATTTACCCTCGCGCGGTGGCTCGCCGCCGCGCGGCTCGCTACCTATAATCCTTCATATATCCCGCGCGCGGGGATGAAGTTCCACGAAGGAGACCTCGGCATGACGATTCGCCACCGCTGCCTGACGGCGGCGCTCCTGCTGGCTCTGGGGGGAAGCCCCCTCGCGGCGAACGCCCAGGACCTGGATCTCAACGCGATTTTTTCCAACGACGATTTCTACAAGGCCCACGATCTGCTGCAGGCCCGGGGCGACGTCGGCTTCCTTGCCGACGTGTGGTACCTCCCCGCCTCGGCGGACTCCACCCGCGCCCTGCTCGGGGTTTCGCTCTCGAACAGCACGCTCCAGTTCGTCCGCACCACCACCGGCCGCTGGCAGGCCAACTATTCCGTCATCGCCAGGGTCACTCCGGAGCGCGGTGGCCGCGCCGTCGAGCAGACGTGGGACAAGGCGGTGGACGTCGGCAGCTTCGACGAGACGCTGCTGACCGGCGAGACGATCGTCTTTCAGACCGAACTGGTTCTGCCGGTGGGTGCAGCCGACCTCTCGCTCACGGTGCGCGACCGAAATGCCGACGACGCGTCGCGGGTCACCGCCAAGCTCGACGTGCCGACGCTGCCGCCGGCGCGCGTCGCGGTCGCCGAGCCGGTGCTGTTGCGCGTCTACCGGCCCGGTGGCGCGGCGGGCGGCGACTACGTCGTGAACCCGTCGCACTATTATGCCGCGCCGCCCACCCAGTTCGAGTTCCTGGCCGAGGTGTCGGGAGCCGCGGGCGCCCCGGCTCCGCTGACGCTGGCCGCCCGGCTGACCCCCGCGACCGGCGCCGGGCCGGAGGACAGCGTCACCGCCTGGAGTCAGGCCGTGGCCGCGGAGGGGAATGGCACGGTGCGCGCGTTCGGCGCCGTCCCCAACGCCCGGGCCCGCTTCGGCGAGTACGAGCTCGAGCTCATTCTGACGAGCGCCACGGGCGAGACGATCGCCCGCTCGTCGACCCCACTGTTGATCGCCGGGTCGAGCGGCTGGATCGTCCGCAACTGGGACGATGCCCTGTCGCTCATCCGTTATGAAGCGACCGAAGACGAGCACGACATTCTCGAGAAGATCCATGGCACCGAGGAGCGGGTGGCGGCCTGGAACTGCTTCTGGGCGATGCGCGATCCAGTGACGACGACCTCGGCCAACGAGGCGCTGCAGGACTATTTCCGCCGGATCCAGATCGCCAACGCGAACTGGAAGAGCGCCCTGCGGCCGGGTTATCTCAGCGACCGCGGCCGGGTCTTCATCACGTTGGGGCCGCCGGACGACATCTCCCAGCGCGCGATGCCGGACGGGCCGATGCCGTACGAGGTGTGGACCTACAACCGCTACAACTTCCAGATCCTGTTCGTGGACAGGATCGGCTTTAACAACTACCAGCTTGACAGCTCGGGCGTTTACCAGCGCGAGCTGGGCGCGATCGAGCGGCGCAAGCGCCAGTTCCTCGCCGAACGCGCCGACCAGTGCCCGCTGCTCGCTCCGGCGTTCGACTAACCACGCCCGCCACGCGGTGACGCTGCCGGACTTTCTCACCTCGCCGCCCGACTGGGCGCGGGGTGTGCCGTGGTCGGCCGTCGGCGTCGCCCTGCTCCTGCTCACCGCCTGGATCGTCTGGCGCGTGCTCACCCGCCAGGTGGCGGCCCACGTCGCCGACGCTGAAAAGCGGCATCAGTACCGCAAACGGGTCGGCTACTCGGTCGCTTCCGTCGTCGTCGTCATTCTCGGCATCGCCTTCTTCGAGCGGATCCAGGACCTGGGGACACTGCTGGGCTTCCTCGGCGCCGGTCTCGCGATCGCGTTGCGCGAGTATCTGGCCGCGTTCCTCGCCTGGTTCTACATCCTCGGCCAGCGCCACATCTCGATCGGCAATCGCATCGAGGTCGGGGGCGTGCGGGGCGACGTCATCGACATCGGCGTCCTCAAGCTGACGCTCGTCGAGGTGCGCGGCGAAGGCTTTGGCGAGCAGTCGAGCGGCCGGCTGGTCACCGTCCCCAACTTCAAGGTGCTGACCGAACCGGTCTTCCACTTCACCGCCGGCTCCCCGTTCGTCTGGGATGAGATCGAGTTCCAGGTCACGTTCGAGAGCAACTGGGAGCGGGCCCGCGAGCTGCTCGAGCAAGCCGGGCGGGAGATCGTCGAGCCGCACGCGGCGGAGATCACCGCCGGGTTCCAGCAGCTCGAGAACGCCTACGCGTTTCGCTACGGCATCACCACGCCGATCGTCTACGTGTCGGTCCAGCAGGCGAGCGGAGTGTGCCTGCGCCTGCGATACCTGACCCATGTGCGGCAGCGGCGCACAAACCGGGACGCCATCAGCCAGCTGATCCTGAAGCAGTTCGCCGCCGAGCCCGATATCGAGTTCGCCTACCCGACGAGCCGGGTCTATCGCCACGAAATCGACAGCATTCGATTCGGCGAGAGCCCGCCGCTTTGAGCGCGGCGGGCTACTCCTCGCCGTCGTCGTCGTCGAGCACCGTGCCGCTCTCAAAGACGGCGTCGATCTTGGCCGCCAGGATAAAATCGCTCTCCGACAGATCATCGATCGCGTGGGTCCAGATGGTGAACGTCACCACCTTGTAGTCGATCGTGATGCTGGGGTGGTGACCCTCCTCCTCGGCGAGCTCCGCCACGGCGTTCACGAAGTCGATCGCGTCGAGAAAGTCCTCACAGGTGAATTGCTTGACGAGCTTGTGCCCGCTCGTCACCTCCCAGTCGGGGATGTCCCCCTTCAGTTGACCGATCTCCGCCTCCGTCAGCGGCGGCGTTTCTCCCGAGCAGGGCACGCAGTGCTTCTGGATCAGATCGCTCATCGTGTCATCCCATCCTTTCCTGGAGCCAGGTCACGAGGTGGTCGAGCCCGATGCGATCCTGGGTCATCGCATCGCGGTCGCGGATCGTCACCGTCCGCTCGGTCACGGATTCGCCATCGATGGTGAGGCAGAACGGCGTCCCGGCTTCGTCCTGCCGCCGGTACCGCCGGCCGATCGAGCCGCCGTCGTCGAAAAAAACGTTCCAGCGTTTCTTCAGATCCCGATAGATGGTGTCCGCCAGCTCCGGCATGCCGTCGCGCTTGACCAGCGGGAAGACCGCCGCCTTGATCGGCGCGATGCGCGGCGCCAGCCGGAGCACCGTGCGCGCCTCCTTGCCGGTCCCCTCCTCGCGGAAACCGTCCACCAGACAGGTGAGCAGCGTCCGGTCCACCCCGGCCGACGTCTCGATGATGTAGGGGATGAACCGCTCCTTCGACTCCTCGTCGAAGTACGACAGCTTCTTGCCCGAGTGCTCCTCGTGCGCCTTGAGATCGAAGTCGGTCCGGTTGTGGATGCCCTCGAGCTCCTGCCAGCCGAACGGGAACTCGTACTGGATGTCGAACGCGGCCGCCGCATAGTGCGCCAGCTCGGCGGCCGTGTGGGGGTGGACGCGGAGCTTGGCGTCGCGGAGCCCCAGCGCCCGGTACCAGCCGCGGCGCGTGTCGAGCCATTTCTCGAGCCACTCCCCGTCGGTGCCCGGCTTGACGAAGAACTGCATCTCCATCTGCTCGAACTCGCGGGTCCGAAAGATGAAGTTGCCGGGCGTGATCTCGTTGCGGAACGCCTTGCCGATCTGGGCGATTCCGAACGGGATCTTCTGCCGCGCCGCGTTCAGCACGTTGAGGAAATTGACGTAGATCCCCTGCGCCGTCTCCGGCCGCAGGTAAGTGATCGACGCCCCGTCCTCCACCGGCCCCATGAACGTCTTGAACATCAGATTGAACTGCCGCGCCTCGGAGAGGTCGGCTGCGCCGCAGCGGGGGCAGCGCGGGTTATCGGCGTTGATCGCATCGGTGCGAAAGCGGTGCTTGCAGGTGCGGCAATCCACCAGCGGATCGCTGAAACCCGCCACGTGCCCCGAGGCGATCCACACCTTGGGCGACATCAGGATCGCCGCGTCGAGCCCCTCGATGTCGTCGCGGTCGCGGCGCATCGCGTCCCACCAGAAATCCTTCAGATTCCGCTTGAGCTCCACCCCCAGCGGCCCATAGTCCCAAGTCGACCCGGCGCCGCCGTAGATCTCGGACGACTGGAACACGAACCCCCGCCGCTTGCAGAGCGAGACGAGCCGGTCCATCACCTGGTTGGTGGCGACGTCGCCCCAGTCGGATGGTTCCGTCACTGCTAGAGCGTCTCCTGCTTGTAGTTGTTCTCCTCGTTCTTTTCGGACAGCGCATCGTAGAGGTCGATAACGACCTTGACCGTGAGGTCGGAGGTGCCGAGCACCTTGTCGCCGAAGTTGAAGGTGTACGACGCGCCGGGGGCCAGCGGGGCGAGCTCGCGGTGTTCCTGATCGGGGATCCCCTGTCCGGTGACGCCGCCCGGCGACGCGCCCAGAAGCATGATCACGCCGGGTGGGGTCGCGAGGTCGCCCACGTTCTGGATCGTAATGCGCGCCCGGTAGCGGGTATTGTTGTCTTCCCAGTTCTTCTTGATCCGGATCACCGCCAGGTCGGGGCACGGCGGCGTCAGCTGGGTGGTGCGCCCGTTGTTCTGCTCGCTGGCCTCGGCGACGATCGTCTGCGGATCGAGCGCGACGCGGATCGTCCCGCGGGCGCAGGAGCCGAACTGCACGGCGGTCGTGACGGCGTGGCCGGTACGGGGAGCCAGCGGGTCGTGCTTGATGGTGTCCTTCCGCTCCTCGTTCACGAAGACATCGGCCACGAACGGGAGCCCGGTCGGCTCGGCGGTGGCGTTGGCGGCCAGATACTCGATCCGACCCTCGGCGTCGAGTCGCAACCAGCTCACACTGAGGTCAGGACCTGGCACCACCTTCTCCTGCGCGCCTGGAGTTCTCGGGGGCGCGATGGCGGGGAGCGTCACGACCTCGATCTCGACCGGGTCGCTGGCCCCGGCGATGGCATCGAGGATGCGCTGATCCAGCCGGGGGGCCGCCGTGCTCGTCACCGGCTGCGCCGTGACAGCGGTCGGCGGCGGCGGCGCAGGCCGTCCGATGACTGACGCGCCCGGCCGGGTGACCTGTGCGGTGGCCGGCGCGGCCGCAAGGATCAGGATGAGGCCGGCGACAACTGGCAGCAAGCGGGGGGCAGGGAGCATGGGAGTCCTCCTCAGGCGATGGGAAAAGACGCGAACGGGAGAGCGTTTCTGCTGTACCGTATGCCAGGGTCTTGCATGGATTCGTGCGATCAGGGCGGAGGCGAGCCCCCACCCTCAGCCACGAGGCGCTTCCGCTCCGCCTGGCCCGGTTCCCCCCCGGGGATCGCCAGGATGCGGTCCATCAGCGCCGGGTCGGCCGGCAGCAGCCCCGCCGCCGGCAGCCGCGCGGTGAGCACCGCCCAGCGCGGGTCGGCGGCAAAGGCGCGCTCGAACCGGGCCAGCGCCTCGTCCACGCGGCCCTCCCCGGCCAGCGTGACGGCCGCCCAGTAGACCATCTCGGCGTTGTCGGGGACCATCTCGGCGGCGCTGTTGTAGTGGCCGACCGCGGCGGCGACGTCCTTCACCGTCATCGCTTCGTCGCCCGCGTTCATC
>JBHENR010000020.1:0-13629 GCA_046262555.1 Gemmatimonadota bacterium
CGATCTCGGCGGCCCGCTCGCGCTTGAGCGCGCCCCGGCTGCCGAAGCGGGTCGATGCGCTGCCGTCCACCGCCAGGATGACGGTCAGCTCGCGCTCCTCGACGAACTGCTTGACGAAGGGGCTGCCGCGCCGCGCGGTGACGTTCCAGTCGATCGTCCGGACGTCATCGCCGGGCTGGTACTCCCGCACTTCGGCGAATTCGATGCCGCGGCCCTTGAAGACGCTCGAATACTCGCCGGAGAAGATGTCGTTGACGAGGTGCCGGGTCTGGATCTCCAGCAGCCGGACCTTCGACATCAGCTCGGGGACGTTCACGGCACGTCGAGGCGCTCCAGCAGCCGCGTCAGCAGCTGGTCCGGATCCACCGCCTCCGCCTCGGCCTCGTAGGTCAGCAGCAGTCGATGGCGGAGCACGTCGGGAGCCACCGCCTTGATGTCGTCCGGGGTGGTGTACGCGCGACCGTCGAGGAACGCGTGGGCCTTGGCCGCCTTGGTGAGATAGATCCCCGCCCGGGGTGACGCCCCGAACGCGATCAGCGGCGTCATCTCGCCGAGCCCGAACCGGTCCGGCTGGCGGGTCGCCTCGATCACGTCGAGGATGTACTCGATCAGCTTGGGGTCTACATAAATACTTGTCACCACGTCGCGGGCCCGGAGGATCGCGTCCCGGTGCACCACCGGCCGCACCGTCGGCACGCGGGGCCCGGTCATCCGGCCGATGATCTCGCGCTCCTCGACGCGCGCCGGATACGACACCCGCAGCTTGAGCATGAAGCGATCCACCTGTGCCTCGGGGAGCGGGTAGGTCCCCTCGTGCTCGATCGGGTTCTGGGTGGCCAGCACCAGGAACGGCTCGGCCAGCGGATAGGTCGTTTCGCCGAGGGTGACCTGTTTCTCCTGCATCGCCTCGAGCAGGGCGGACTGCACCTTGGCCGGGGCGCGGTTGATCTCGTCGGCCAGCAGGAAATTGGTGAACACCGGCCCGCGATGGACGGCGAACTCTCCCCGCTGGGGGTGATAGATCGTGGTGCCGACGAGATCGGCCGGCAGCAGGTCGGGGGTGAACTGGATGCGCTGAAATTCGCCGTCGATGGCCGCCGCCAGCGTGCGCACGGCGAGCGTCTTGGCGAGCCCGGGCACCCCCTCGAGCAGCACGTGCCCGTCGGACAGCAGGCCGATCAGCAGACCGTCGAGCAGCGCGTGCTGCCCGACGATGACGCGGCCCACCTCATCGCGCAACGCCCGAACGAAGGCGCCTTCGGTGGCGATGCGGGCGTTGTTTTCCGCCACAGTGGACGGGGTGGCCAGCGCGGGCGGCCGTTCGGCGAGGTCAGGGATCGAGTCTGCGGGCACGGGGGCCTCCGGTCGCGGCCCGCGATCGGGCCTGAAATGCAAGCCCCCGGGGGGGCGGACCGGGACGGTCCCGGCGATACGGACAGTCAAAAATACCCGCCCGTCGCGCGCAGGTGCCACCCGCGCGCGGTGCAGTGCGCCCGGATCGACCCCAGCCGGTCGGTCCGCCAGAGGCGGGCACCGGCATCCTCCAGGCGCGCGATCGTCTCCGCGTGCGGGTGGCCATGGCGATTCGCACGGCCGGCGGAGGCGATCGCCTGCGCCGGCTGCACGCGGGCCAGGAATGCGCGCGTCGTCCCGTGACGGCTTCCATGGTGGCCGGCATGGAGCAGTCCCGCCCGCAGGGAATCCCGCAGCGCCACCACCAGCGCCCGCTCCACCGGAGCGCCGGCGTCGCCGGTCAGCAGCAGCCGGCAAGGGCCCCGTGAGAGGAGCATGATGACCGACCCATCGTTGATCGAGATCCGGGAGCCATACGGGTCGGCCGCGATCCAGCCCGGAGCAGGATGCAGGATGTCGATGGCGACGTTGCCCTGCCGCAGCCGGTCGCCGGCGGCGAGCCGCTCCACCGTGGGCGCGCCCGCCGGTCCGCGCGCGGCCAGGAGATCCAGGTACGCCGGGCTGTCATCGACGAATCCGCCGCTGGCCCAGCGCCGCACGCGCACGCCGCGCACCACGCTGGCCGCGCCCCCGACGTGGTCGAGGTGGGGGTGCGTCGTCACCAGCCGTTCCAGCTCCCCCACCCCGCGCCGGCGCAGGTACGGCAGGATGACGCGCCGGCCGGCGTCGCCCCAGTCGTCGGCCGGCCCGGCGTCCACGAGCCACGCGGCGCCATCGGGGAAATGGATCACGATCGCGTCGCCCTGGCCTACGTCGAGCCAGACGACCTCCCAGCGCGGCGGATCGGCCGGACGAGCCGCCAGCACCAGCGCCAGTCCCGCCGCCGCCACACCGCAGCCCCGTCCCGGCCGATGCCGGGCGAGCGCCACGGCACCCGTACCCAGCAGCACCGCCCCCAGCAACCAGCCCCCGGGCCCCGGTACCCAGACGCCGGCGCGCGTGCCCAGATCGGCCACCACGGCCCCGAGCCCCCCGAGCGCAACGGCCGCGGCCCGCGTGAGCGGTCCGCTGAGGACGCCCACGCCGAGCGCGTCGGCGGTGAGCGCCAGCCAGGCCAGCGGCAGCCCGGCGGCGCTCACCGGGACGGCGACAGGATTGGCGAGCAGTCCGACCGGCGCGATCCAGCCGAAGGCGGCCGCCTGAATCGGCAGCGTGGCCAGCGTTGACGCCACCGTGGCGACGCCGTTGGCGGCGATCGCCCGCCAGGCGAGGGCCGGGAGCGACGCATCCCGCCGCTGCGCGGCCCCCAGCAACTCCTCCAACGGCGCGGTGGCGGCCAGCAGCCCCGCCAGGGCGCCGAAGGAGAGAATGAATCCGAGGTCGAACAGGTCGAGCGGCCGCCAGGCGAGGAGCGCCACCGCGGCCGCGCCCCAGACCTGCCAGAGTGACGTTCGCCGCTCGCCCGCCGCGGCCCAGAGCACGCCGCCGCACATGATCGCCGACCGGACGACCGGCGCGCTCGCCCCCGTCAGCGCGGTGTAGCCCGCCAGAATGGCGATCGCCGCGACCGCCCGCTGCCGGGGCGCGGCGCCCGCGAGGCCGAGGCAGAAACTGAGCAGGCCGGCGAGGAAGCCGACATGGAGGCCGGAGACCGACAGAATATGGATCGTGCCGGTCGTCGCGAACGCGTCATTGAGGGCCGGGTCGAGCTCGCCCCGGTCGCCCAGCAGCAACGCGGCGACGAGCGGGGCCAGCGCAGGGCCGAAGCGGACGCGGATACGGCGCCGCAGGTGGTCCCCGGCCGAGACCAGGAGCGGCAGCCGCGGTTCCCGGCGGGCCAGCACGCGCACCTGGTCGAGCGCGCCTCGCCGGCTCCCCGGGGCCAACCCGGGCGGGGGAAACCGACTTCCCGGCGGCGCCCGCAGCGGCTCGGCCACCAGCTGGCCGCGCACCCGCCAGCGCGCGCCGGCGATCGGCGCCGCGTCGCCCCGCCCCAGCCACCGGACGGCCACGTCGTGGCAGGCCGGCGCGCACTCCCCGGTGACCCCCCGCGCGCTCCAGCGGCCGGATCCGCTGGACTCGCCGGATCCGCCGGACTCGCCGGACTCGAGAGTCCGCACCGCCGTCACCCGCACCTCTCCCTCGATGGCCAGCGGCGATCCCTCGGCGGCGAGCACCGCCCACTGGACCGCCTCAGCCCGGGCCCCGGCGATGGCGAGCAGCACCCCCGCGCCGATCGCCGCGCCGACGGCCGCCCAGACGCATCGGGCGGCCCGTCCCGCGTCCGGGCCCCGCCGCCTCCCCGCGAGGCGCGCCTGGCCGGCCACGAGCAGCGCTCCGCCGACTACCGCGTGGGTGTATCCCGCCGCCAGGCCTGCCGCCATCACGATGAGGGCGGCCGCCGCGGCGGGCGACTGATCGGCCCAGGCCGGCGCCACGACACGTTCGGGACGAAAGGGTTCCGGGACGGGTGGCGGGATCATCCGCGGCGGCGGGAGCGGCGCGGCAGCGTCGGCCGGCCGTCAGGCGAATGTGCCGCGGTCAGTCGATGATGGTGAAAGTCTCCGTACGCCGGGCCTGGCGGTCGTAGAACGCGTGGTCCGTCACGACGATGGCGAGCGTGTACGTGCCGGCCGGCAGCGCGGCGGTATCGAACGAGACGAACTCCGGCCAGACGCTGGTGCCGGGAGGCCGTCCCGTCCGCTCGAACGACAGCGTGATTCCGGTGGCTTCCTCGCGTACCCCGACCAGCCCCGAGAGACCGCCGAAGAATCGTTGGATGGCGCTCCGGTCGAGTCGCTCGGCGTGAATCGTATAATCCACCCGGTACGCCAGCGCCCCCTCATCGACTTGCAAATTGTAGACCTCGAAGTAGAGGAATAGCGGCTCGCTCGACAGGAACCGCCGCGACGGAAGCGCGACCACCGGGTAGCCGTGGCGCCGGAAGCGCGGCGCGACCCCCCCCGCGGGCACGCCCGCCGACAGCACCAGGTCGGAGAGCGCCAGACCGGTCGGCGCGAAGCGGCGCGCGTTCAGCGTGCCCTTCCGGACCCCGATCCCCACGCCCTGGCGGTCGTCCAGCTGGAGCGCGTAGTGGTAGGCGCCCGGCGCCACGCGCAGGCGGAACAGATCCACCAGGAACCATTCGCCCGCGTCCCCCGCGCCGCCGGACTCGCGCGTCCGCGTCAGCACCGCGTCCATCTCCTCGGTCTGGCGGGCGATCTCGCGCCAGTCAGCATCGTAGAGGATGAGGCCCTTGCGGTAGCGGGAGCGATCGTCCTCGACCGCGATCTCGGGCAGCGGCACCGCGAAGTAGAGGGTCAGGTCGGTGGCCCGGTCGGCCCGGGCGAAGTTGACCGGCTCGACATCGACCGGAATCTCCTTGGCAAAGGCGTAAGGATAGGAATCGGTGGCCAGCGCGGTGGCGGCATGCGCTCGCGCGGTGGCCTGGACGCGCGGCCGGTTCCAGGGCTCCAGTCCGCCGGCGCCCGGCGCGAAGTACTGCAGCCCCAGCGGCGTCGACGGCATGGAGCTGAAGTTGCAGTCGTTCCCCCCGCTCGCCGTCGCGAAGTTGACGCCGATCTCCCGGCCCGGAATCTCCGCCCGATCGAAGAGCCAGAACCCGCACTCGCCGCGGCCGGGATCCGCCTGGTCGTCGGGCTCTCCGTGGCGGAGGAAGAACGGCCCCCGATCGTCGAGCGGCCGGCCGTCGAGGCGGGCCGCGATCGACGGGTAGCCGACACCCTCTCCTCCCAGCGCTACCAGCTGCTCCTTGTTGATCGGCTTCTTCCAGCGATAGATGTCGCGCGCCACCCGAATGCGGCGCTGCTGCTCGGCCCAGCGGGCGTTCGTCTCGCCGAAGGGCACCGGATTGCGGGCGTTCCACCACCCCTGCAGGAAGACCCGCCGGCGCTCCAGCGGCCACGATGTCCACGCCGCGCGCTCGTCGACATCGAGCAGCGGTTCAACATCCCGATAGTACGTCTCGAGGTCCGCGGCCCGGCGGGCAAAAGCGAGGCCGTTGAAGTAGTACGCCGCCCCGGAACTCGTCTCGCCCCGCGCCGCCTGCACCACACCGGCGTAATAGGAGAGGCGCGTCAGCAGCTCCTCGTCCTTCACCCGCCGGCGGAATTGCTCGATCTCCGCCCAGGCCGCCTCGATGTCGCCCACGTCGAACAGGACGTCGATCCGCCGCAGGGCGAGTTCGCCGAGGTAGTCGCGCGCCAGCTGCTCCGCCAGCAGGGCCGCGACCGCGTGGAGGTCCGCCGGGTCGAGGTAGAGCTGGCCCCATCGCGTCCAGGCATCGAGATACAGCGGGTCGCGGCGGAAGATCTCGTGAAACGCCGCCCGCGCGCGGCCGTCTGCATCGCCCCCGTCGAGCCGGATGTTGATGTCGGCCAGCAGGTACCAGTCCGCCACGTTGTCGGGCTTCGCGGCCAGCGCCCGCTCGAGCGCGTCCCGGGCGTAGAACAGCCGGTTGTCGAGCGCCAGGTAGGCGTCCGCCAGCCGGCGCTCGCCCGGGCCCGCCGGATACCCTTCGTGGAGGGCCTGCTCGAAGTGGCCGCGGGCCGACCAGGCGTCGCCCTCCGCCAGCGCCGCTTCGCCCGCCGAGAACGCGGCGTCGCCAGCTCTGGCTTGCGCGGCGGCGCGCGCGGGGCGCGCCGCCGCACATACCAGAGCGGCCAGAAGGAGGAGAGTCGCCAGCGGCGGCGCGGCGCGGCCCAGTGCGCGCTCCACCACCCGCAAGGTGCGGCGCAGCCGGACGACGTGCGCCAGCGGCGAGCCGGGCGCGACCACCGGCGTCGTCGCGGTGCCGATGACGAGGCCCGTCAGCGGGCTCGTCACGGTGCTGATCTCGGCCCCGAAGGGATTCGTGCTGCTGCCGATGGGCTGACCCTCGTAGACGAGATCACCAGGGTTGATCGCCAGCTCGAACAGCCCGCCATGGGTGGCCCGGATCCAGACCGCCTCCCGCACCACCACCTGGTACGACGGCCGGGTGGGCTCGTGGGTGACCATGCCGAGGGCGGCCAGCACGTTCATCACGCCGGCCACGCCCTCGTGGGCGAACTGGTGCTCGAACCGGTGGGTGGTGCCGGCCTCCAGCGTAAACGTCGGCACGCCGGCCTCGGTTGCCGCGCGGCGGAGCGAGCCCCGGCGTCCGGCATCATGGAGCACCACCGACAGCCCGAACGCCCGCGCCAGCGACTTGAGCCCCGCCACGGCGAGATCCGCCCGCACGTGCGGCACGTTGTGACGGCCGGCGGCCGCGGTGTGGAGATCGATGCCGAAGTCGGCGCGGCGCACGATGTTCTCGAACACCAGGTGCGCGATGCGGTGGGCGGTGCGGCCGTCGGGACGGCCGGGAAAGAAGCGGTTGAGGTCCGACCGGTCGGGCAGGTAACGGCTGCCACTCAGAAAGCCGAGCTCGTTGACGATCGGGACGCAGATCAACGTTCCGGCCAGGTCCGCCGGGACCAGGCCGTGCATCAGCCGGCGGACGACCTCGATGCCGACCAGCTCGTCGCCATGCACCGCGGCCGTGACGAACAGCGTCGGACCGGGCCGGGCGCCGCGCAGCACCGCCACCCGCAACCGCACCGGATCGTGGGTGGCGGTCTGGCTGACGATCAGATGCGTGTCGCGCCGCTCGCCCGGAGCGACCCGGACGTGACCGAGCGCGAACGGCTCGCGCCAGGTGCCGGTCACCGCCCGGCGCCGAGCTCCGGCGCAGCCGTCGCCGCGGTCAGCGCCACGCGCCGCTCGGCGAATTCGACGATCGACCCGGCGATGTCGAGCCCGGTGGCCGCCTCGAGCCCCTCGAATCCGGGCGAGGCATTGATCTCCATGACCTTGGGCCCATCCTTCCCTTCCAGCAGATCCACCCCGGCGACGTCGAGGCCGATCACCTCGGCCGCCGCCAGTGCCGCGCGGGTCTGCGCGACGTCGAGCGGGATCGCCTCGCCGCTGCCGCCCCGGTGGATGTTCGACCGCCACTCCCCCGCCTGGGCCTGGCGGCGCATCGCGCCCACGACCTCGCCCCCGACGACGAGCGCGCGGATATCGCGGCCGCGGGATTCGGCGATGAATTCCTGGATCAGGATGTGCTGGCCGAGGCCCCAGAGCGTGTCGAGCGTGGCGGAGACCGCCTCCCGGGTCTCGGCCAGGATGACGCCGATGCCCTGCGTCCCCTGCAGCAGCTTGAGCACCACCGGCGGGCCGCCCACCATCGCCAGCGTCTGGTCGAGACGCTCCGGACTGCGCGCCATCACCGTGCGCGGCACGTCGATATCGTGCTCGGACAACAGCTGCAGCGCGCGCAGCTTGTCGCGCGCCCGGGCGATCGCCTCCGACCGATTGAGGACGGGGACGCCCATCACTTCGAAGTGGCTGACCACCGAGACCCCATAGCCCGACAGCGACGCCCCGATCCGAGGGATCACGCAGCCGAGCCCGCGCAGCTCCTGGCCGCCGTAGAAGAGGCGCGCCCGCTGGCGGCCGATGACGAGAGTGCACTCGAGCGGATCGAGGATGCGGACGGTGTGGCCGCGACGGCGGGCGCTCTCCCGGAATCTCCGGGTGGAGTACAGCAGCCGCTGGCGCGAGAGGATCGCCAGCCGCATCTCAGGACTCCGGGGGGAGCGGGGGCTGCGCGCGCTCGAGCTCCTGCACGCGCCGGATGAGCCGATCCCGCTCGCGGCGGGAGGCCAGATCGGCCGGCAGGCCGAGGGCGAACATGGCCAGGAGGCCGAGGCCGACGGCGCCATAGAGCGCAACGATCGCGTCCCCTCGCCAGCCGGCGATTCCAACCGTCAGCGCGATCGCCTGTCCCTGATTGGCGAGCGCGAAGAAGACGAGTCCCACCGCCGCCACCGCGCCCCCTGCCAGGCCGAATCGCGCGCCCCGGCCCACTGTCGCGCCCCGGTCAGCTCGCCAGAACGGCCAGCTCGCGAGCCGGGTCGGCTGCGCGGACCGCACCGTGCAGCGTGATGCCGCTGAGGCCCGTGACGGCGACCGGCACGATCGACCCCACCAGCTCCGGCGGCCCTGGAAAGACGACCGTCTCCCGCCGTTCCGTCCAGCCGGCGAGCAGGCCGCCGCCGCGTCGCGCCGGGCCCTGCACCAGGACCGGCTGGGTGGTGCCCACGCGCTCGAGCAGATACCCCGCGCCGATTCCGCGCTGCAGCGCATTGAGGGTTTCGAGCCGTTCGCGGGCGATGGAGTGGGGAACGACCCCCTCGAGGATCCCCGCCGCCGGCGTATGGGGTCGGGGCGAGTAAATGAAGACGTAGGCCGCGTTGTACCGCAGGTCGGCCATCAGCTGGCGGGTCGCCTCGAAATCCGCCTCCGTCTCGCCGGGATAGCCCACGATGATGTCGGTGGTCAAGGCGCAGTCGGGCAGCGCCGCCCGCAGCATCGTTATCTGCTCGCGGTAGCGCGCCTGGGTGTACTCCCGCTTCATCGCCGCCAGAATCCGGTCGGAGCCCGACTGCACCGGCAGGTGGACGTGCTTCATGATCACGTCGTGGTGGGCGATCGCCGCCACCAGGCGGGGAGTGAAATCCCAGGGATGGCTGGTCGTGAATCGCAGGCGGGCGAGACCCGGAACCGCGGCCACGGCGTGCAGCAGGTCGGGAAAGTCCCGCGTCCCGTCGCGGTAGGAATTGACGTTCTGCCCCAGCAAGGTCACCTCGAGCGCCCCGTCGGCCACGGCTCCCCGGACCTCCGCGACGACGTCCTCGACCGCACGGCACTTTTCCCGACCGCGGGTAAAGGGGACGATGCAGTACGAGCAGAACTTGTCGCAGCCGCGCATGATCGTGACCCAGGCCGCGACGTGATCCAGCCGGTAGGGTTCCAGATCCTCATAGTTCTCGCCGCGACGGAACCGGTCGTCCACCACCCGCTCCCCCTCGTCCACCCGGGCCAGAATCTCCGGCAGGTGGCGGTAGGCGTCCGGGCCGACGACGAAGTCCACGTAGCCGGCGCGCTCGAGCAGGTCGCGGCCCAGCTCCTTCGCCACGCACCCCGCCACGCCGAGTTTCACGCCGGGGCGGTCGAGCTTGTGCCAGTTGAGCTGACCGATGCGGCCGATCACCCGCTGCTCGGCATGGTCGCGAATCGCGCAGGTGTTGACGATGACGACGTCGGCGGCGGCCGGATCGGCCACCCGCTCGTGACCGCCCTGCCGCAGCACGCCGCCCATCAGCTCGCTGTCCGCGACGTTCATCTGACAGCCGTAGGTTTCGATATAGAAGCGCTTCGTGGGCATGACGGAAACCGGTCGGCGCTGGCTTACAGCCCGTCCGGCTCGGCAGTGGGCGGGCTCTCTCCGGCCAGAACGGTGGGATGACCGGCTTCCTTCCATCCCTGCAGACCGGCGCGCAGATCGTACACCTCGACGTAGCCGAGGCGGTCGAGCGCCTGATACGCGTACTGAGAGATCGGGCACTGCTCGTCAGAGCAGTAGACGACGACGCGGGCGTCGCGCGGCGGGAGCGCGCCGCCGGCGCGGATCTCGACATAGGGAATGTTGATCGCGCCGGGCAAGTGCTCCTGGGCGTACTGGATCTGGTCGCGGGCATCCACCAGCACGAAGGCCGCTCCCGCGTCCTGCCAGCCGCGCACCTCGTCGGGCGTCACGATCAGGAGACCGGCTTCGATGGCCGGCGCGGGCACCGAGGCCGGCAGGGTGTCGGGCCCCTCCGGGCCGGCCGCTTCCTCTTCCCCACCCCCACCGCAAGCCATCGCCGCGGCCAGGGCCAGCGAGAGACAGAGCGACAAGAGCCACCGGCGCGTCATGCGTTCACCGTGGCGGTTTCCCGCACCTGAGCCGCCGCCTGGACGAGGTGACGGAGCGCCGGCTCGATCTCGTCATAGCGGCGGGTCTTCAGCCCGCAATCGGGATTCACCCACAGCCGCTCGATCGGCAGCACCCTGAGCGACGCGCGGATCCGCCCGGCCATCTCCTCCGCCGAGGGCACGCGGGGCGAATGGATATCATAGACGCCCGGCCCGATGTCGCGCTCATAGGCGAACTCCCGAAACACCTCGAGCAGCTTCTCGTCCGAGCGCGCGTTTTCGATCAGCAGCACGTCGGCGTCGAGCGCGGCGATGGCGGCGATGATATCGTTGAACGCCGAGTAACACATATGGGTGTGGATCTGCGTCTCGGGCCGGACGCCCCCGGTGGCGGTGCGGAACGCGGCGACGGCCCACGCCAGGTAGCCGTCCCATGCCTCACGCCGCAGCGGCAGCCCCTCGCGCAGCGCCGGTTCATCCACCTGGATGACGCGCGCACCCGCCGCCTCCAGATCCTCGACCTCGTCGCGGACGGCAAAGGCGAGCTGGAAACACGTCTCCTCGCGCGGCTGATCATCACGGACGAACGACCACTGCAGCATCGTGACCGGCCCCGTCAGCATGCCCTTCACCGGTCGCTCGGTGCACGACTGGGCAAAGGCCCACCAGCGGACGGTCATCGGCGCGTCCCGCCGGACGTCGCCGTAGAGCAGCGGGGGCTTGACGTAGCGGCTGCCGTACGACTGGACCCAGCCGTGACGGGTGAAAGCGAACCCCTCGAGCCGCTCCCCGAAATACTCCACCATGTCGTTGCGCTCGAACTCGCCGTGCACGACCACGTCGATGCCGAGGTCGTCCTGGAAGGCGATCGCCCGCCGGATCTCATCCTCGATGAACCCTTCATACGCGTCGCGGGACAGGTCGCCGGCGGCCAGCCGGCGGCGCTGACGACGCACCTCGGCGTGCTGCGGGAAGGAGCCGATGACGGTTGTCGGCAGCTCCGGCAGCGCGAGCTGGTCCTGCTGCAGCGGCCGCCGGTGGGCGAAAGGTGTCGTGCGGCCGGAGCCGCCGGGTTCGAACGCCTGCCGGCGCTCGCGCACCGCCGGGTGGCGGGTGCGCGGGGAGGCGCCGCGCGCCCCCCGCGCGGTGCGGTTGGCCGCCAGCTGGGCGGGTTCCCCCACGCCGTTGACGTGACGCGTCAGACAGGTGATCTCGTCCAGCTTCTCGGCCGCGAACGCGAGCCACGACCGGAGCTCGGAATCGAGCCCGGTCTCGCGCGCCGCATCGAGCGGGACGTGCAGCAGCGAGCACGACGGCGTGACCATCAGCCGCTCGGCGCCGACCCGCCGGGCGAGTCCATCGAGCTGCGCCGCCGCGGCATCCAGATCGCTGATCCAGACATTGCGCCCGTCCACCACGCCGGCGCCGAGCCACCGGTCCGCGGGGAACCCGTGCGCCTCGATCAGGGCGAGATTTTCCGGGCCGCGCACGAAGTCGAATCCCAGACCCGCCACGGGGAGCGCGGCGAGGGACGGATACGCCTCACCCACGTGCCCGAAATACGTCTGTACAAGGAGTTTTGTATCCCCGGCCGCGGCCGCCAGTGCCCGGTAGGCCGGCTCCAGCGCCGCCCGTTCGGCCGGGGTGCGATCGGCGACGAAGCAGGGTTCGTCGAGTTGAATCCACTCCGCGCCCAGCGCCGCGAGTCGCGCGACGACCTGGACGTAGACCGCCACCACCGCGTCGAGGTGCGCCGCCAGCGGATCGAAGCCGCGCGCGGCGGCCTTGCCGAGCAGGAGGAAGCTGACCGGGCCGAGCAGCACCGGGCGCGTGGTGAGGCCCAGCGCGCGTGCCTCGGCGAACTCGTCGAATGGCTTGGCGGTCGAGAGGCGGAACGTCTGGCCGGGATGGAATTCCGGCACCAGGTAGTGGTAGTTGGTGTCGAACCACTTGGTCATTTCCATCGCGCCCACGTCGAGGCCGGCCCGCTGGTCGCCGCGCGCCATCGCGAAGAGGACGTCGAGACTCACGTCACCCCCGTCCCACCCTCCGGCGCCGGCCACTTCCCGGCGGTAACGGTCGGGCACGGCGCCCAGGAGCGCCACCGTGTCGAGCACGTGATCGTAGAGCGAGAAATCGTTGGACGGAATGTGGTCGAGTCCGGCGCGCTGCTGGCTGCTCCAGTGGGCGGCGCGCAGCGCGGCCGCGATCTGCTGGAGGGCCTCCGCCGACCCGCTGCCGGACCAATACGCCTCGGTCGCCTTTTTCAGCTCACGCTGGGAGCCGATGCGGGGAAACCCGAGATTTGCGGCGAGGGCCATGCGGAAAACCTAGCCCGCGCCCCTGCGCCGGGCAACGAAATGCGCCGCGCGCCCTCAGGCCGCCGACGGGCAGCGGCGCAGCAGAATGATCGCGGCGATGACGGCGGCCAGCAGCAGCACCCACTGCACACCCAGCGTCTCGATCGTGGGATACACCCCCAGCCAGCCGATGCGCGGCGCGCCCGCGACGGCCGTCTCGCTGAACCAGCCCGCCTCCTGCAGCTCGTGCACCCCCTGCCCGGCGAAGACGATCGCCAGGTAGTAGAGGAGCAGACTCGTCAGCGCGAACAGCGGGCGGGTCGGCAGCTTGAGGCCGAACCGGACGATCAGCAGGCCCGCCACCGCCAGCGCGGCGATCCCCGCGAGGCCGCCGGCCCACAGCGGCCCGGCCGCGCCCAGCCCGCTCAGCGCCTGATAGAACAGCACCGTCTCGACGCCCTCGCGATAGACCGCGAGAAACGCCACGCCAGCCAGCGCCCAGCGGCTGCCGGCGGTCCCGACCTGGTCGCGGAGATACCCCATCCAGCGGGCCACTTCGAGCTTGGAGAGCAGCCAGTAGGAGACGTAGAAGAGGACGCCCGCCGCGAGCAGCATGGTGACGCCTTCGATCGCCTCGCGGCCGGCGTCTGCCAGGTGGAGCACGCGGGCCACCAGCACAGCGGTCGCCAGGCTGGCGACGATCGCGGCCAGTGCGCCCTGCCAGATCGCCCGCGCCATCGGCCGGCCGCCGCGCCGGACGGCCGCCGCCGCCAGCGCGGTGCAGAGGAGCAGCGCCTCGAATCCCTCGCGGAGGATCAGGCCGAAGGACTGCGCGAACGCCGCCCAGGGAGCGAGCGGTTCCTCCGCACCGTTGACCGCCGCGAGCAGAGCGGGCAGGAACTCGGTGAGCGCGGGAGTCAGCACGGGGCGCGCAAACTCGCCACTGCGCTGGGTCGAGTCAACGCGTGCCGGTCGCCGCGTCGAGCGCGGCGTCGGTTTCCGGCGCCGCCCCGCTCTCCACCCCGTCGAGCGCCGCCAGCCACTCCCGCACCGTCACCGCCTGCGGCGTCTCGGGCGGGACGAGGGTGAGAAACCGCTCCCAGGCGGCGCGCGC